>CAIOJS010000511.1 GCA_903858655.1 uncultured bacterium
ATATTTTATTGTTTACATAAGATATTTGTTTGCAATTACATGTATGCCGTAGCTCCCTTATCGTAATGATAAAAAAGTGCCACAACATTATGCAATACAAAAGTAAGGCATTATGCAATACAAACGGAATTAATTTTGAAATAATAATGAAATCAGCAAGTGGTTTCCGGAGGGTGAAAAATAGAATTCAAATCGGTACTTCT
This sequence comes from uncultured bacterium, assembly GCA_903858655.1. Classification (GTDB taxonomy): domain Bacteria; phylum Bacteroidota; class Bacteroidia; order Bacteroidales; family CAIWKO01; genus CAIWKO01. The sequence goes on from CAIOJS010000511.1 coordinate 204, forward strand.
ATACGTTTTGATGTAAGGAGTATTGTTTTCAACCTTAGTGACAACGGGAAGTATAGATATAGCAGACGGTTCAACGTAATAACACAACATATAAACACCCGAAACCACCATATCTATCGGCACAGGCTTTTGTTCTTTCTCAAAAGGATTATCAGCGGGTTCGTCTTCAACATAAAATGAAGTCATCTTGTCAAAAAATTCTTCTTCACAAAAATCAAACACGCTCACATCGCCATTCAGTTGCTTATACTCGGATATCATTCGCGGCAATTGCATCAACAAACCAAAATCGCCCTTGGGTAGTATTACCGAAGCCGTTAGGATTTGTATTGATAGTATGATTGCCAGAATTTTTCTCATCAGCATGATAACGCTATTGTGATTGATTTTATTTGAATTAATGTGCAAATATAAACAAAATACCAAAACCCAAAATCCAAATCCCAAGACTAGCCCCTACGAACCCCGACCTCACACCTTTTAGTACGGGATAGCTACGGTACAGGACAAGGCGGAGATCACAGAATTGATTTTTGAATTTTGAATTTAGATTTAACCTTTTAAACCCTAAGAAGTGCTATTTTTAACGAATAGCGCTTTTTTTTACACTGAACTATAAAATCTAAAGATACCTTAGAATTATTTTATGGTATCATAAAATAAACTTATAGCACCATCAATTTGAAGGATGGTATCATAAATTTGTTTTATGGTATCATAATTCTTTTTAATGGTACCATAAATTTTTTTTCGACAGCATAATTTTTTTTATAGCACCATAAACTTTTTCTATGGTATCATAAATTTGTTTTATGCTATCTTAAATTTCTTTTATGCTATCATAAACTTTTTTAAGGCAATATTTTATTTTTTTTGGTGTCAAAAAATATTTTATGGGGCTATAAAATATATTATGGTATCATAAACTTTATTTATGCTATCTTAAATTCTATTTATGGTATCATAAACTTCTTTTTAGCATCAAAAACTTTTTTATGGTATCTTAAACTTTTTTTATGGCGTCATAAACTTTTTTCATGGTATATGTTAATAAGGAAACGACAGCAAACAAAAAATGGAAGATAGCCGAAAGTTTTTTGTTGATAGCATAAACTTTCTTGATGGGAGGATTTTATTTAGTTAAGGGGTTTAGAAAAATGTTTATCTTTGTGGGTAAATTTGAGGTAGTGGTTTTAGATAAGATTAAACTTCAAGCTCTGGTTTCATTAATTCAATAATACATCGAAGAATATATTTTCAACATATACCATAAACAACCATAATGACTTTCCAAAAAATCCTCGACAAATACCGTCAAATCTCTTTTTCTGAACGCGATAAGGGCAACCGTTTCGAACGTTTGATGCAAGCCTATTTGCAAACAGATGCTATGTATATGTATCGTTTCAAAAATGTGTGGCTATGGAACGAATTTCCCGGCAGGAATGATTTGGGCGGCGGCGATACGGGGATTGATTTGGTGGCGTTGACGGTGGAAGGCGATTATTGGGCTATACAATGCAAATGTTTTCAGGATAGTTCATTTATTGATAAACCTGCGGTGGATAGTTTTCTGTCAACATCGAGCCGTGAGTTTAAGAATGAAGAACAGCAAACCATAAGTTTTTCGCATCGCCTGTGGATTTCGACCACCAACAAATGGAGCAGCAATGCCACCGAAGCCATACAAAATCAAAACCCGCCTGTTTCTTGCTTACGCTTGTCCGACCTGCAACAATCGCTTGTTGATTGGGATAAGTTAGAAAAAGGCATACATGGCGAAGCTTCCCGAACGCCACGAAAAACCCTGCGTCCTCACCAAACGGAAGCTTTGCAGAAAACCCACGAACATTTCAAAACCTCCGACCGCGGCAAACTCATTATGGCTTGCGGCACCGGAAAAACCTTTAATTCGCTGCGCATTGCCGAAAACGAAACCGACGGCAAAGGGCTTATCCTTTTTTTGGTTCCTTCCATTGCGCTCTTGGGGCAAACCCTGCGGGAATGGTCGGCTGATGCCAATGAGCCTATCAATGCCATCTGCATTTGTTCCGACCCCGAAATATCGAAAAAGAAAACCAAAGATGCCGACAGCGACACCTTCAGCGTGGTGGATTTGGCTTTGCCTGCTTCCACCAACACTCAGGAGATACTGCATCAGTTCGAATCTGTCAAACGCTCCGAAAACAGAGGAATGACCGTGGTGTTCTCCACCTATCAATCCATTGAAGTGATTTCGCGTGCTCAAAAGGAATTGATGAAAAACGGTTTCAGCGAATTCGATTTGATTATTTGCGACGAAGCCCATCGCACCACAGGCGTTACTTTGTCGGACGAAGACGAATCGGCTTTCACCAAAGTGCACCTCAACGATTTCATCAAAGCAAAGAAGCGTTTATACATGACGGCTACCCCGCGCCTCTATAGCGACGACATAAAAAGCAAAGCTGCCCAAGCCGAAGCGGTGTTGTGCTCTATGGACGATAAAGCTTTATATGGAGAAGAAATTTATCGCATAGGTTTTGGCGAAGCCGTGGAAAAAGATTTGTTGACCGATTATAAGGTATTGATTTTAACCCTGAGCGATAAGGATGTTCCGCCTGCTGTGCAGAAAATGATTTCGGACAAAGAAAGCGAAATCAACACCGACGATGCTTCTAAGTTGATAGGCTGCATCAATGCCCTTTCGAAAAAGATTTTGGGAGATGAAGCCTTGTTGCAAGGCAGCGATCCCGCACCCATGCGCCGCGCTGTGGCATTTTGTTCCAGCATCGCGGTATCAAAAAAAATAACCACCAACTTCAATGTAGCTTCCGATGCTTACATCTCCTCCTTGCCCGCCGACCGACGCGAGCAGATGGTTGATATAGCTTCCCGGCATATTGACGGCACCATGTCGGCACCTGTGCGCGACGATTTGTTGTCGTGGTTGAAAGCCGATACCGAAGAAAATGAATGTCGGGTGCTCACCAATGTGCGCTGCCTCAGCGAGGGCGTGGATGTGCCTTCCTTGGATGCGGTGATGTTTCTCTCTGCCCGCAATTCGCAGGTGGATGTGGTGCAATCCGTGGGGCGCGTGATGCGCAAATCGCCCGGCAAAAATTATGGCTACATCATCATTCCCGTGGTGGTGCCTTCTGATGTGGATGCTTCGCGGGCGTTGGACGACAACGAACGCTACAAAGTGGTGTGGACCGTGTTGAATGCCCTCCGTGCCCACGACGACCGTTTCAATGCCACGGTCAACAAAATTGAATTGAACAAAGTACGCCCCCATCAGATTTTGGTGGGACGTCCCGATGTTACTTTCGATAAACATGGTCAACCTATCGTGATGACCGAAGATCAGTTTGCGAACGAAACCGCCAAAGACATCAGCCAACAATTGGCTTTGCAGTTCGAGCAATTGCAAAATGTGGTGTTTGCCCGCATGGTGCTCAAAGTGGGCGACCGCCGCTATTGGGAACAATGGGCTAAGAATGTGGCGGAAATTGCCGAGCGACAAGTGGTGCGCATCAACCAACTGATAGTGGACAACGACAAACATCAGCAAGCTTTTGCCGATTTCTTAGCAGGTTTGCAAAAAAACATCAACCCCAGCATCTCGCAGCAGGAAGCCGTGGAAATGCTTTCCCAGCATATCATCACCAAACCGGTGTTCGAAGCCTTGTTCGAGGGCTATTCCTTTGTGAAAAACAATCCCATTTCGGTTTCCATGCAAACCATGTTGGATTTGTTGGAAGACCAAGGCTTTGATAAAGATGCAGAAACCTTGCAGAAGTTCTACGAATCCGTGAAAATGCGCGCCAGTGGCATTGACAATGCCGAAGGCAAACAACGCATCATTATAGAATTGTATGATAAGTTTTTCAAGACGGCTTTTCCGCGCATGGTCGAAAAATTAGGGATTGTCTATACGCCTGTGGAGGTAGTTGATTTTATCATACATTCCGTGAACGATGTGTTGAAAAAAGAATTCAACAGAAGCCTGAGCGACGAAAACATTCATATTCTCGACCCTTTCACGGGCACAGGTACTTTCATCACCCGTTTGCTGCAAAGCGGATTGATACAGGAAAAAGACCTCGAACGCAAGTACAAATACGAACTCCATGCCAACGAAATCGTGTTGCTTGCCTATTACATTGCTGCCGTCAACATCGAAAATGCGTATCACGATGCCACTCCCGACCCCGACGACGGTATAGGCAAAGAAAAATACACTCCTTACGACGGCATAGTGCTGACCGACACCTTTCAATTGGGCGAAACCGACGATAACGAAAAAATGTTTTCTGCCATGTTTCCCAAAAACTCCGAACGTGTAGAAAAACAAAAGAATGCTCCTTTGAGAGTTATTATTGGGAATCCGCCTTATTCTATTGGCCAGAAATCTGCAAATGATAATTCACAAAACCAAAGTTATCCAAAACTTGATGCTAAGATTGCAAATTCTTATGCAAAAGAATCTACGGCAGGTTTGAATAAATCCTTGTATGATGCTTACATTAAAGCTTTCAAATGGAGCACCGACCGTTTAGACCCAGAACATGGTGGCATAATATGTTTTGTGTCAAATGGTGCTTGGTTAGATGGCAATAGCACTGATGGATTCCGTAAATGTTTGGAAAAGGAGTTTTCTACTATCTATGTACTCAATTTAAGAGGCAATCAACGAACAAGTGGTGAACTTTCACGCAAAGAAGGAGGTAAAATATTTGGTTCCGGTTCACGTACTCCCATTGCCATTACATTATTGGTTAAAAATCCAAAGCTTCAAAACAAAAAAGCTATTATTAATTATTATGATATTGGCGATTATTTAAGCAGAGAAGAAAAGTTGGCTATTGTAAAAAGACTCCATTCAACAGATAATAAAGATTTTCAATGGAAAACACTAAATCCGAATGAACATGGAGATTGGTTGAGTGTAAGGAATGATGTGTTTGATACTTTTATACCATTGGAACCGGAAAAGAAATATAGTGAAAAATCTCAATCCTTTTTTATTACTCAATCATTGGGTACAGCTACAAACCGTGATAATTGGGTATATAATTTTTCAAGAGATAAATTAGAAGTTAATATTGAAACAACTATTGAACATTATAACGACCAACTTGCAAAAATTAATAGTGGTGAAATAAGGGAGCCTTTAAAAGATTCGAAAAAAGGAAATTGGACAAGGGATTGGTTAAATCAAATAAATAAAAAAAAGATATTTAGTATTGAACAAAAAGAATTTAGAGTTGCTCTTTATAGACCGTTTAATTCTGTTAATAGTTATTTTGCTGATGATTTGAATCAGGAAAGGTATCAATTGCCAAAATTATTTCCTACGGCAGAAAGTAAAAATTTCGTAATCTATGTTCACGGGTTAGGTGGTAATAAGCCATTTTCTAATCTTATTTCTGATAGGATTATGGACTTAAATTGTCTTGAAGCAGGAGCTCAAGGTTTCCCTCTATACTATTACGAAGAACGCCAAAAGCAAAGCCCTAATTTGTTTGAAGAAGCAGGAGAAGAAGAATATATAAGAAGAGACGGGGTAAGTGATTTTATTTTGGAAAGGGCGAGGAAACAATACGGAGTTTCAAAAGGCGCCATCACGAAAGAAGATATTTTTTATTATGTGTATGGTTTTCTGCATAGCCCTGAGTATCGCACTATGTTTGCCAATGATTTGAAAAAGATGTTGCCGCGTTTGCCTTTGGTGGAGGATGTAAAAGATTTTTGGGCATTCAGCAAAGCAGGGCGCAAGTTGGCGGAATTGCATATCAATTATGAGAGTGTGCCGCCTGCCGCGGGTGTCGTTGTGGTTCATCATCCCTTGTCCATCACCGACACGATGAAAGCATTGGACGAACAAGAGCTAAAATATGTTGACTATCATGTAGAAAAAATGCGCTTCCCCGCCAAAAACCAAAAAGACAGCATCCTCTATAACTCGCGCATCACCATCGAAAACATCCCCGAAAAAGCCTACGAATATGTAGTCAATGGCAAAAGCGCGATAGAATGGATTATGGAACGCTACCAAATCACCACCCACAAAGAAAGCGGCATCCGCAACAACCCCAACGATTGGGCAGCCGAAGTAGGCAACCCCCGTTATATATTGGATTTGCTGTTGAGCATCATCAATGTGAGTGTGCAGACGGTGGAGATAGTGGAGGGGTTGCCGGGGGTGAAGTTTGAGTGATATAGAATCGCCTTGGAAGGGCGTAATACACTAACACAGGGCGTAAGCCCTGTAGCCCTGAAAGGGCGACATACATTAGCATAGGGTGTACGCCCTATGCTGTTTGAATGAACGGAAAAGAAACATAGCCCTGAAAGGGCGTAATACATATATAACCATGGGACAATCATTAGTAAAAAATTATCTACACATCGTATTCAGTACAAAACATCGCCAAAACTTGATAACAGAACCTATAGAAAACGAGCTTCACGCATATTTAGGTGGTATCTGTAATAATCTGGAATGTCATTCTATCAAAATAGGTGGCACCACAGATCATGTCCATATTTTGTGCATGCTCTCGAAGAAGATAGCTTTGATAAAACTGTTGGAAGAAGTGAAATCGTATTCTTCAAAATGGATAAAAACCAAAGGAGAGGAATACAACAATTTCTATTGGCAGGATGGCTATGGTGCCTTCTCCGTAAATCCTACCGAAATCGAAGTGGTTATCAAGTATATCAATAATCAAAAGGAGCATCATAACCATAAGACTTTTCAGGAGGAGTACAGGGCATTTCTTAAAAAGTATAATGTGGAATATGATGAGAGATATGTATGGGACTGATTCTGTACGAACATCTGCTTCATTTCTTATATTACGCCCTTTCAGGGCTGATGAGTTCGTAGATGTGACATTAACTGCAGGGCTTCACCCTGCGTTAGTGTATAATGCCCTTTCAGGGCTGAAGAGTTCTCGTTCAGCGGTACGCTCTGCCGCTGTTGCGTCCATCTTTATAAGCTTTTGTCTAATTCTTTGTTTACATCGCCGATTAGCCTGTTTAGCTCGTTGTACAGTCTAATATTTCGTTTTTAATACAAAATTTAGTTAAATTATATCGACGCAAGGGCAGTTCACATCGACGCAAGGGCAGTTCACATCGACGCAAGGGCAGTTCACATCGACGCAAGGGCAGTTCACATCGACGCAAGGGCAGTTCACAACGACGCAAGGGCAGTTCACATCGACGCAAGGGCAGTTCACCTCGACGCACAGGCAGTTCACATCGACGCAAAGGCAGTTCACATCAACGCGCAGCCTAATTAACTCGTTGCGCAGCCTATTTAAATCGACACAACGAGTGTCCTATGTTTAGCTCCCAATCTTGAAAAGAGCGTAAGCTTTTTCTATTTCAACCTGTCCGGTAGCAGGCTCCGCCTCCGTCGCTTCTATCCTTTTAGCCTCTGCCTAATTACCATCAAGTCGGAGTGCGACTCCAAGTCGCGCTCCCACATACATTATAAATTCTTCCTTGCTATTGTGTTCTATTGTGCCCCTGCCTGACTGCTGTCACGCAGGCAGGTATTGTAGTGAATAAATCGAACTCAATTAACTGTTTTACAGGCTCGATAGATTCTAACACACGTTAGATAAACGGTGACCATCCCAAGATTGACTGCGACCGTCCCAAGATGAACGGTGCAAGTTGTATAAGCTTTTCAGCATTCTAAGTATAAAAAAGCATCTACTAACTATTTTCATTAAGACACTTAATGAGTTTTGATGGCAGGACTTTGAACAGCATCAGTGAGTTTTGATTTTTGATTATCATTTTTTTATTCAAGCTGGCTTCTCAATCGTCTTTGCAAGATTAGCTAGAAAAGACTTATTCGGGTGCATCTTTACAACAATTAACGTTCGGTGTTTTGACTTCGAAGTCAGTTAATTGATTAAACCACAAACTTAATATAAAAGTAATATTTCCTTAATATGTGAGTAATATAGCAGCATTACTTTTGCAAACATAATTTTTAATACATATTCAATATGGACAATGGTTTTGTTGAGCTTGAAAATCTGCTTTCTGTTCAAGAAAGTTATCTCGAAAATTTAATCAAATTAGGCTTGTTATTAGAAAATTCAGGTCAACATCAAAAAGCATTTGATGTTTATAAAAAAGGACTTGCAAATGCCGAAAAAGCTGTAAATACCATACAAGGAACGATGCTTGGTTTGTTGGACTAATGCATTAGGCTTACTATGTTTAAGACTGTTTTTTTTGTTTTAACTTACTTCAATTATTTACAATTAAACAATTATGAATACTAATACAGCAGAAAAAGAAAAAGCGTTATCGTTGCAAGAAAGCTATTTCAATAATTTATTGGAGATAGGCAGGATGTTTCAAAATGCGGGTCAACATCAAAAAGCTTGTGAGGTCTATAAAAAAGGTATTGAAAAAGCAGAAATAGCAAAAACAGATTTTATGGAAACGATGTTGGATTTGTTGGGGGTTTCTAATGATTAAGGGTCTTGCAAATTGCTACTGATGCCACATAAGCATTTCTATGAAACGCTAACGGCAGGCAGGTTTTAATCAAATTCCGTCAAGACGGTTTTATCAATTAATCAAAATAAAAGTATATGAAAACAAAAGTATTATTTCTATGTGTACACAATTCGGCACGAAGTCAAATGGCAGAAGCATATTTAAAAGAGTATGGCAATGGAAAGTTTGAAGTGGAAAGTGCCGGTTTGGAACCCGGAATCTTAAACCCAATTGTGGTTGAAGTCATTTTGCAAGAAGGCATTGATATTTCATCTAATCAGACAAAAGATGTGTTTGATTTTTTCAAACAAGGAAGAATATTTGAGTATGTTATCACCGTTTGCGATACAAAAGCTGCTGAAAGTTGTCCGATATTCCCCGGCATGGTGAAAATAATAAATTGGTCGTTTGATGACCCTTCGAAATTTGAAGGAACACATCAGGAGAAAATAGCACAGACAATTGTTGTTCGTGACCTAATAAAACAATCCGTTCAAAAATTCATACAAGAACTTGATAACAACTAAGTATTTACAAAAGGAACTGAAATGCTTATTCGCGTTTTTTCAAAAACTAGAAACTCTGTTTTATTTCACAATACTTAAACCTTTTCCGTTTATAGCATTTAGATAAATAAAGGTGAGAAATAGTTGTTTGATTCCAAAGAATTCTTATACATTTGCTCTCAAATTTCAATCACAAATTTTGGAAGTCCAAAATGATGTAATTGATATAAATCCAATATCATGAAAAAATCAGTACCCATAAACACTACCAATCTGCAATCGCAGATCATTCAATCGTTAGCGGAGTTTCAAACTGTGCAAGACAAAAGATATCCCACAAAAGATTTATTAAAAATAGATTTACATTGCCATGATTTGAATAGCGATGTGCCCGATGAAATTTTGGGGAGAATATTAAAAGTCCCTGAAACGTGGTTGGAAACAGAAGATTTAATCCGTATGTTGAAAGAAAACAACGCGGATGCAATCACCATCACCAATCACAACAATGCCCGTTCCTGTTTTTCATTGCAAGAAAAAGGAATAGATGTTTTGGTGGGCGCTGAGTTCACTTGTACGGTGCCCGACTTCAATATTGGAATTCATGTGTTGACTTTTGGTTTTAATCAGGAACAAGAGAAGATATTAAACAAAATAAGACGGAATCTGTATCAGTTTTTGGAATACGCTTTTCAGAATGATATCCCAACTATATGGGCACATCCTCTCTACTATTATTCGTCAAGTATCCCACCGATTGAGTTTTTTGAGAAATTATCGGTAGTGTTCGACCGCTTTGAGATATTTAATGGTCAACGCGATTCATGGCAAAACATGCTCACGAAAGAGTGGATTGAACATTTGACGCCGAAAGTAATTGTGGAATATGCTTTAAAACATAAAGTGGATGTACTAAAATATAGCAACAATCCCTATCAGAAATCTATGTCGGGAGGATCCGATAGTCATATTGGTTTGTTTGCCGGACAAACAGGAACGTATTTACACATTCCAAATTTAATCGAGCGATTGAAACATAATTCACCCTCTGAGTTAGCTTTGGAGGCACTCAGGGCAGGGAAAATGGTGCCTTATGGTTCGCACAATAATTCGGAGAAGCTTACGATTGCGTTGTTGGATTATGTATGCCAAATTGGTTTAAACAAAAAGGATTCAGGTCTGCTGCGGATATTGCTGCACAAAGGGACAAACACCGATAAGTTTTTAGCCTTCATTATCTCTAATGCTTTTTCGGAATTGCAACATCATAAAGTTACGATGAAGTTTATCGAACTGTTTCACAAAAGTATTTTGGGCAAGCAGCCTAACAAAATGAAACGTTTGTTTATTTCGAAAGGCTATAAACCCGTTTTTGATGAAGCTATCAAAATTGCAAGTGCTCATCATGATAGAAACGGTGAAAATATACAATCATATCAGAATGCCATCAATGCTATTCATACCAATCTTGTGGAATTACTCTATGGTCGTTTGGATAAGAAACTAAAAGATTTGACGGCAACGGACGAATTTAAAAGTATTGATTTTAATACAATCCTACAGAAATTAGAAATACCAAGTGACTTAAGAGTGTTGTTGGGCAAAAACGATAAAAAGAAAGGGAAAAAGAAACAACTTGACATACAAGGGTTTTTAGATGGATTGTCGTTTCCGTTTTTGGCTTCCGGTTTGATTTTGGCAGCGCATTACACAAGCGCAAAAGTGTTGTATAACAATCGTGTTTTGCTGAATCAGTTTGCTGAGAAGCTTGGCAAATTCAAACATCCCAAGAGAATGTTATGGCTAACGGATACCTATGACGACAAGAATGGGGTTTCGATGTTTTTGCAAACTTTGCATCGAGAAATCAAAAGCAGAAATCTTCCTATAGATATTATCGTTTGCAGCAATACGATTCAACCCGATGATCATTTGATTGTGGTGAAGCCTTTGTTGGAGTTCACGCTGCCCATGTATGTGAATCAGAATTTTAATATTCCTAATTTTTTAGAGATACATCATTTGTTTCAACGGAATGAATATGACCGTGTGATGTGTTCTACGGAAGGAGCAATGGGCTTGGCGGCATTGTATTTGAAACATGCATTTACGGTGGAAACAAATTTCTTTATTCATACAGATTGGATTATGTTTGGCAGAAAAGTGCTGAACTTAGAACGGTCGAACTTGGACCGATTCCGCAGAATGTTACGCGCTTATTATCGCGCTTACGACCAAGTTTTTGTGTTGAACACCGATCAGGAAAAATGGCTGACAGGAAGAAACATGGAGATTGCGCCCGAAAAAGTACATTTGACCGCACATTGGGTTGACAACTTTTTTGTTCCATCTGTAAGTAAAAAAGAAGAGCTTTTCGGACTAAAAAACAATGAACCCGTCCTGCTTTTTGCCGGACGCATCAGCAATGAAAAAGGGGTTTTTGAGTTGGTGGATGTGTATCGTTCCATCAAAGATAAGTTCAAAGACATTAAGGTTGTGATAGCAGGAACAGGTCCTGCCGAGGCGGAATTGAAAGAAGCTTTGCCCGATGCTATTTTCATGGGATGGGTGAATCATGAACAATTGCCCGAGATATATTCCTCTGCCGATTTGTTGTTGTTGCCTTCTAAGTTCGACACCTTCAGTTGTGTGGTGTTGGAGGCATTGAGCTGTGGGCTGCCTGTGGTTTCTTACAAAACGAAAGGTCCGAAAGATATTATATTGGACAATGAAACGGGATTTTTAGTCAACAACCTAAAGGAAATGATTGACCGCGTTACCTTCTTTTTCAGCGATGAGAATCATAGAGCTGAGTTTAAAGAAAAGGCGCTACTTAGAGCTAAAAATTACACCTCTGACACTATTTTAGAAAAACTGATGACCGATGTTCACCTCATCAACTAAAACGGAAGACTCGGAGCATGTGTGGTGGAAACACGGAGTTGTTTACCACATTTATCCCATGAGTTTTTATGATTCGAACCATGATGGGTTGGGCGATTTGCAGGGCATTATTCGTAAACTTGATTACATTAAAGATTTAGGAGTCAACTCCATTTGGCTTTCACCCATCTATAAATCGCCGCAAAAAGATTTTGGGTATGACATAAGTGATTATTATGAAATTGACCCTATTTATGGAACGATGGACGATTTCAATCAGTTATTGCATGCGTGTTATCAGCGCGATATTCGCGTGATAATGGATTTGGTGATGAACCATACTTCTGACCAACACCCATGGTTTTTGGAATCGAAATCATCACGCGAAAACCCGAAACGAGATTGGTATCTATGGTCTGACGGGCTTAAAAAGAAACCTGTAAACAATTGGAAAAATGCTTTCGGCGGCAGTGCATGGCAGTTTGATGAAACGACGCAAAGCTATTATATGCACTCTTTTTTGAAAGAACAACCCGACTTGAATTGGCGCTGTAAGGAGATGGCTGACGAATTTTTTTCGATCATAGATTTTTGGCTCCAAAAGGGCGTGGATGGCTTTCGATTGGATGTGATAAATATGATAGTTAAGGATAAGCAATTACGCTCAAACCCCGTGTTTGCTTTTCTCCCATGGTTTCAAAAGCATATTTATAACAGAAATCGAAAAGGAACTTTCAAGGTTGTGGAACGTTTGAGAAAACATTTGGACACGTATCCCAACCGCATCAGCATAGGCGAAATTTATGTGTTGCCGCCCGGAAAGCCTAAAACGGTGATGAAATATATCAACAAAAACAAAAGACGCTTGCATTTGGCATTCGATTTTTCATTGGTGTTTCGCCCTTTCAACGCGCGGGTTTACTATAAATATCTAAAAAAATGGGACAACAATGCCGATAAAATTGAATGGGCTACTCATGTGTTTTCCAACCACGATTTGGGGCGCAACTACAATCGTTTGTGGTTTCGGCGCAACAAACACGACGTGGCAAAACTCATCGCTTTGTTTCAATTCACGGTGAAAGGGACACCTTTTATTTATTATGGCGAAGAAATTGGCATGGGCAATGTGCGGATTCCGAAAAATGAATTGAAAGACCCTTTGGGCAAAAAGATTTGGCCCCTCTACACCGGCAGAGACAAATGCCGCACGCCTATGCAATGGGACGATGATGATTTCGGTGGATTTTCGACTGTCAAACCTTGGCTTCCGATTGACACCAAATGGCGACATCGCTGTGTGAAAACCTTAGAAGAAATAAATTATTCCATCTTGAATCATTATAAATTTTTAATCGCTTTGCGCAACAACAATCCGGCTTTATATAAAGGTGATTGGATACCTTTCATCAAAGGCAAAGATGGCGTGTTGGGATATTATCGTTCGCATGAAAATCAAAAGTATTTAATTCTAATCAATTTCAAGCCAATAAAAAGACGTATAAATTTGCCCGAACACACCGAATTTAAGAAAATCTATTCAACAAACGAAATCCATGCCGACACTTTACACTCCGAATCTATTACACTCGACAAATACGAAGGGATTATTTTGTATGATAGAATGAGAAAATGGGATACATAATATGGAATACCGAAAGTTGAATAAATCTTCAGACATATAGTTCTTTCAGATTATATTCCAATTCATTCTCTTCGACTTTGTAACAAGAAAAGTGATAAATCACAATTGCATAAACAATTGATTCAAAGTAGGCAAGATTTTATCGGAGGTCGTCAAAACCATACTGGCTAAAGCCATTGTTGTCCTAGGCGTAGCAATTGTTGTCCTAGGCGTAGCAATTATTGTCCTAGGCGTCGCCATTGTTATCCTAGGCGTAGCAATTGTTGTCCTAGGCGTCGCCATTGTTGTCCTAGGCGTAGCAATTGTTATCCTAGGCGTCGCCATTGTTATCCTAGGCGTCGCAATTGTGGTCCTAGGCGAAGCCGGTATGCTTTTAGCCCCCTCCAATGTATCTTATCCGTTTATCTACATGAGCTTTCGTTCATCTGATGTTATAGGAACGAAATCCGTAATTAGGAAACGGTTTCAGTGTTCGATATCATCCAATCCATTGGTGCATCGTAGCTGATGACAAATCGAGCGCGCACGATGACATGAGCTCCTGAGTTAATACCGGATATTTCTCTTTGACACACGGCGGTAGAATTGCTATGAATCCATGTGACGCCATTATCCGTGCTATAATCCCAATCAATAGAGAATCTTTTATTTGTATTGGGGCTTTTTACTTTAGCGGTGATAGTGCCCGATACATTTTTCTTGTTTTTAATACTGATGTTAGGATTAGCAGGAGCAACTGGCTGGCTCTTAATGCCATATCCATTTCTGATTATTAATGCGGCAGCAGCAATCGGGTCATGCAAATCATTGGCTGCTATCTGAATAATAGCCATATTGGATTGATGGTCACCAAAGCATAAGCCATAAGACATGTCCCGTTGTTCTTTTTTGTCAGCAGGACCATTTTTCATATTGCCTTGATTGGTACCGAGAGTGGTAACACGACCTTGTTGGGTGGTTATTACAGTAGTTTCTATCAAGTCGTCACCACTTGTTAGAATAGCTTTCAGGGTGTTACCCATAGTAATAATTCCTTCTGGAACGTGTACAGGCTCTTTTGATACTCCTAGAATGGCAATAACCGAAGGGGTTGAACTAATTTCTGTCATTGTTTTACATTTTTTGGTTGTTAAATTAATAATTGATTTTAGAACTTATATTAATGAAACAAAAGTACTCATAAAAGAAGTTGCTCCAACAATCATTATTTATATTTATCAACATCGTATTGTTAATTGTAATGTTGATAAAAATCAATATATTAGATCTATAATCTACCTAAACAACTGAACAGAAGCATTATTAATTTATATTTATGTTGAAATAAAAAATAACATATTGCACCATTACTAGAAGAAATACGCATATACTAACATAAATTTGAAACGCATTTTAACCTAAAAAGGAGGCGAAAAAATATTTTATAGTAGCATTGATTTTATTTATGGTATCAAGTAAAAAAGGAAACCACAGCAAACAAAAAATGGATGATAGCAGAAAGTGTGTTGATGATAGCATAAAGCTTCTTGATGGGAGTATTATGTTTTTGGATGAGGGGTTTTTATTTTGTTTAAGCGATTGGGAATTTTTTTTATTTATCTTTGTGCCTCAAAATTATTAATTTTGTAGAAAAAAACTAAGCACGATAGGCAATTTGTGGCGTCTTCGTGTGAGGAAATCGAGAGTATAAATGATTGATAGTAATTTTATAGATATGAATTGGGAAACATATATTGCATTTGGAGACAGCATCACTATTGGTGCTAGAACTTATTTGGGCTATCCAGAATTGGTAGGTAATTTACTAAGTACTGAGTTGTTTAAACAATGGAATGTTATTAATCATGCTAAAAGTGGATTAAAAGCTATTGATTTGGCTCGTTATATTGACAACTCTTTTTTTTCTTTAAAAGAACATAAAGCAAGTGTTACCTCTATATTGATAGGCACAAACGATATAATGGCACAAACCACAAAAGAAGATTTCAAAATTGCGTTAGACCAAATAATAGTAAAAACCAAATTATTAACGGTCAATAAAAATGTAATTATCTTGACCATTCCGACGTTTTATAAAGGTATTATGTATCCCTACTCTATTGACATGAATGAAACTATTTTCGAGTTTAATTCTATCATCAATCAATCAGCAATTCAACATGAAATAAGGTTGTTACAGTTAATACATTCCGAACAGGATTTTTTTGACGGAGTGCATTTAAATGCTACGGGTATAAAGAATTTCTCGAACCAAATTTCTAAATTTATTCTCAAAGATAAGGGAGTATTACTTGGCTAAAATTCTATTTATAACATCCCGTTTCCCTTATCCTCTTAATAAAGGAGATAAATTGAGGGTTTATTATCAGCTAAAGTATCTAGCCGAAGAGAATGATGTACATTTAATCGCCATTAATGAAAAGCAGATAACGGATAAGGACTTTAATGCAATTTTGAATTTTTGCAAAACAGTTAATGTACTAGTTTTGCCATTTTACAAAAGAGTTTTTCAGCTCTTTTTGAGTCTGTTTAAACGAATTCCCCTACAGGTTGCATTTTATTATGACGGCAAATTAAATCTTGAAATAAATAAGATAATGAAGGACATTAATCCTGATTTCATTCATTGCCATTTAATCAGAACCACAGAATATGTAAGGAACATTAAAGAAACACACAAATCGCTCGATTTTATGGATGCATTCGGAAAGGGCATGGAAAAGAGACAGAAACGGGAACAGAATATTTTTAAACGATTTCTTTATTCTTACGAAAAGAAAATGCTTTATTCTTATGAAGCGAAGGTGTTTGAGTTTATGGACAATTTCTGCATTATTTCTTCTCAGGATAAGGACTCGATTATAAGCCCTATGGCAAGTAAGATTAAAATTGTACCCAATGGGGTTGACTTTGAAATGTTTTATCCAAGGACTGAACCTAAGATATATGATCTGTTATTTATGGGGAATCTGAGTTATCCGCCTAATATTGATGCAGTGTTATTCTTGTCAAACGAAATATTGCCCATTGTTAAAAAATCCAAACCGAATATCAAATTGCTTATAGCAGGAATTGGAGCATCAAAAAAAATCAAACAACTTCAATCTGAAAATATCACAGTTATCGAGAATTTCGATGACATTAGCGATTCTATTGCTTTGTCAAAAATATTGCTTGCTCCAATGCGATTGAGTATTGGACTTCAGAATAAAATATTGCAAGCAATGGCAATGAAAACGCCCTGTATTGTGAGTTCATTATCCAATAACGCCATCAAAGCTCCTAACAAGATAGCAATTTTGGAAGCAAATACACCTCAGGAATTCTCAGAGTGTATTATTAAGCTATTAAACGATGAAAACAAAGCATCTACAATAGGAAATGCGGGTTATGCTTTTGTGAAACAGCATTATTCTTGGTCCAAACAAAATGAATTACTGACTGATTTAATTTTAAATAGAAATTGAAAGAGTTAATTATTAAAATATTGCACCATTTATTGGGATATGAGAGATATCTTCGGATATTTAGTATATTCAAAATAGTTACGCTTGGATTAGACAAAAGAAAGGCTGACTTTTTATATTTTAATAAGTTGATGGATGAAAACGCTACTATAATTGTAGTGGGCGCATGTACAGGGATAACGACAATTCCATTGGCTCAAGACAAATTAAAAAGAAATATTTTTGCCTATGAACCGCTAAGTTCAAATTATAAAGTTTTGACCAAAATTGTAAATCATTATAAACTAATTAATGTTCGTACTTTCAATTTGGGTTTGGCAGACATATCAGAACAGAAAGAAATGATTTTACCTGTTATACGTGGTGTGAAAAAACAAGGAATGGCTCATGTCAAACACCCTTCCATATTGTTTTATAATGAAGGATTATCCGAATTCGTCAAGTTTGATTGTTTGGATAATAGACCCGAGTTAAATGATATTAAAATAGCAGGAATAAAAGTTGTTGCTGAGAATTTTGAATTTCAAGTGTTTGAAGGAGCGAAAAAGATTATCGAACAAAATAGACCAATTATTTATTGTGAACTTTGGGCAAATGAAAAAAGAAAACAAGTTTTAGAACTCATCATGAAATATAACTATGAAGTATTTTATTGCAAACATAACCAACTAAAGCTGTTTAATAAGGATGACTACTCAGGTAAAAACTTCTTCTTCAAACCAAAATATGAATAAAATCCTCATAGTATTTGGAACCCGTCCGGAGCTTATTAAGTTGGCTCCCGTAATTAATGAATTTTCTAAAAGAAATCAGAGAGAAAGTCTTTATATCGTAAACACTAACCAACATGAAGATTTTATAATGCAGGATATTGACTATTTTCAGATTGAAGTTGACCATCAGTTCAAATTAATCAGAAATAATGATTGCCTATCTTACTTAAACGGACTTCTTTTATTAGAATTCCACGAACTTAAATTGAAACTCTGTAAACTGAAAATTAAACCCGATGCAATTATAGCACAGGGCGACACTTGTACTTCTTATACAGCGGCTCTTTTTTCATTTTATGAGAATATTCCTTTTATCCATATTGAAGCGGGTTTACGAACGTATGATTTTAACCAACCTTTTCCTGAGGAATATTATCGTAAAACAATTTCTTCAATAGCCAATATACATTTTGCTCCAACTTTAACAGCAAAACAAAATCTAATTGCTGAAGGTCTTAGTCCGACGTCAATATTCGTAACTGGGAATACAGTTATTGATAATCTTACAAAGTATATTAATGAGAGTAAATTCCAGTATAACAATGTCTATAAAGAGGCTTTAATTTTAATAACTATTCATAGAAGAGAGAATATAAATAACAACCTGAATTTGATAATAAGTCGAATTGCTTTTTACTGCAAAAAACATCCTGATAAAACATTTCTATGGATTGATAATCCGGGTTATAAGATTGAACTTAAAATTGAAACCCACATAAATAATTTAAAAATAATTCAACCTGTATCTTTTTTAGAAATGATGGATTTATATAAAAAAGCTGAGTTAATTATAACTGATTCCGGAGGCATTCAAGAAGAAGCTCCGGGATTAGGTAAGCCTGTTCTTGTTTTACGGGAGGTCACGGAAAGGCCCGAGGCAGTTAAGGCGGGAACCGCAAAGATAATCGGAACAAAGACGGAACGCATAGTGTCTGA
>CAIOJS010000512.1 GCA_903858655.1 uncultured bacterium
AAAGTATTAATTTAAATTATTAGTTATGAAGTTGTCGGAATATCGGTTTTATTTACCTCAAGATTTAGTAGCAGATAGACCTTCAAAGCAAAGAGATGAATCACGCTTAATGATTCTCAACAGAAAAACTCAAACCATCGAGCATAAAGTATTCAGAGACATACTTGATTATTTTGATGATGGTGATTGTTTAATCTTGAACAATACAAAGGTTTTTCCCGCCCGCCTTTATGGTCGAAAAGAAAAAACTGGAGCAAAAATAGAAGTTTTTTTACTTCGAGAACTGAATCATGAATCGCGATTATGGGATGTGCTTGTTGACCCTGCACGAAAAATTCGTATCGGAAACAAATTGTATTTTGGTGACGACGAATCTTTGGTGGCGGAAGTAATTGATAACACCACATCGCGCGGACGTACAATTCGTTTCTTATTTGATGGTCCTTATGACGAATTTAAAAAAATTATTGAAGGATTGGGTGATACGCCATTACCCAAATTCATCAAACGTGATACAGAACCTGCAGATAAAGAACGTTACCAAACAATTTATGCAAAACATGAAGGTGCTGTTGCTGCTCCAACGGCTGGTTTACACTTTAGTCGGGAACTCATGAAACGCCTCGAACTAAAAGGTGTGAATTTTGCAGAAATCACTTTACATGCCGGCTTGGGAAACTTTCGCTCCATTGATGTGGAAGACCTCAGTAAGCATAAAAGCGATTCAGAACAAGTGATTATTGACGAGCATGCATGTGAGATTGTTAATAAATCAAAGAAGAGTAGAAAGAACGTATGTGCTGTTGGTACAACTTCAATGAAAGCAATAGAATCTTCCGTTGCTATTTCCGGCAATTTAAAACCTTATGATGGATGGACAAATAAATTTATTTTTCCTCCTTATGATTTTAGTGTTGCAAATAGGATGATTACAAACTTTCATTTGCCGCAATCTTCATTAATGATTATGGTGGCTGCCTTTGCAGATTTTGATTTCTTGATGAAAGCCTATAAAGAAGCTATATCTGAAAAGTATCGTTTCTTTACTTATGGCGATGCCATGATGATTATTTAACAAGAATTCTATTTGTATAGCAAAAGTCATTCGCAGAAAATCATACGTGGATGACTTTTGTTTTTTATTTATTTAAAGAAGTGAAAAAATACGCTGTCATTGTTGCAGGAGGTTCCGGCGCAAGAATGAAATATGATATTCCTAAGCAATTTGTTGAAGTTGATGGTTTACCTGTTATTATTTATACTTTAAACATTTTTGCACTTGCCATTCCTGATATTGAATTTATTATTGTTGTAAATCCTAAGTGGATAAGGATGTGGAATACCATTTGCGAAAAACACAGCATTAGTAATTCATATGTTACAATTGAAGGTGGTCCTACACGATTTCATTCTGTCAAAAATGGTTTGTCAAAAATAACGGATGCCAATTCATTGGTGGCTATTCATGATGCGGTTCGTCCTTTGGTTAGTGAGAAGGTTATTCAAATATGCTTCAAAGAAGCCGAAATCTTTGGAAATGCTGTGCCTGTAATTCCAATTCACGATTCTGTTCGCAAAAAAACAGGCAACTTCAATGAAGCTATAGATCGGAATAACTTGTGGATAGTTCAAACACCACAATGCTTTCAAACTTCATTGATAAAGAAAGCTTATCTACAAAACTATGATGAAAAGTTTACAGATGATGCTCTTGTGTTGGAAAACAATGGCACTCAAATTCGTTTAGTAGCGGGCAATTTCGAAAATATAAAAATTACCAAACCCTCAGATATATTAATTGTCGAGGCATTTCTAAAGAACAGACAATAAGTCAGGTTTTTCTTTTCCGTCCAATTATCATGGCATTATTGAATGTTTCGACTCTAATTATTTCTGAAAATCCCGAATGGCTAAGCCAATTACGAATTTCACTTTCTGTGTAAGTATCCCCATTTTCCGTTCCAACAAGCATATTCAAAGCAAATAATGCTCCGGCATACGGTTCTGTTCTCATTTCGCTCATCACATGATCTTGAATCACGATTAATCCGTTTTTATTTAAGGAATCAAAACATTTCTGAACAAGTTTTTGATTTTCGTCTAAAGAATTGATGTGGATGATAGCTGATAAAAAAGCCATATCATAAGCCTTTCCCCAATCATCCTTATTATAATCACCGCATATAAAATCGAATTGGGCAGATAGTCCTTCTGTATCTATATATTTTTTGGTAATGGGAATAATTTCTGGCAAATCAAAAACCGTTGCTCTGTTCAAGACATCTTTTTTTACAAATTGCATTGCATAGACCCCTGAACCACCTCCAATATCCAACATAGCATGAATATCCTTTAAATCTAACTTTTCAATTATTTCAGTGACTTGTTTCGATGCGCGCTCATGCATTGCTCCAATAAAGGATTCTGCCCATTTTTCACCGCGCTCATTTCTGAGCTTAGGTTGCTGGGACTTTCCTGTTCTCACTACCTCTGTAAGGCTTGTCCAAGTATCCCACATGTTTATGGTGTGCATAAATCCTTTCATATAGCTTGAGCTTTTTTTCGATAAATAATATTGGGAGAAAGTCGTTGTAAAAAACAATGTTTCCTTCTTTTGTAGCAATCCAATAGCACAAAGAGCATTCATCAGGCGGTCAGTTGCTCTTGGATTGGTTTTTAGTATCATGGCAATGGCTAAAGAAGTTGAACCTTCATCTTCAATGTTGGAAAAAATATCTAATTCGTATGCAGTTAATATTACTCGACTAGATTGAAACGCGTAAATCGTATCGCGTAGTTGAATAGGAGTGGTAAAATTCTGTTTGGCTTGATGCATAATTTAATTGGTTTTTTAGCTTAATGAAATTCAATACTTGAGATAAAGTTTTAATAGAGTTTTTCTTTCGATTCGGGGAGCATGAAATTGGGGACATACAAATAGCACGAGCTTCCGGAATAAAGTAAGTTGAAAGCGATAGTTTGATAGGGAATCTGTAAATAGTTTTGAAACACTGTTTCTCCCATAATCTGCGCTTCGGCAATTTTTTTAAGAACCTGCCTACAGTAGGGAATAATTTTTTCGCTACTTGCTAATACTTTAAAATCTGTAGCCTTAATAAGCAATTGTTGTGGTGTTGTCAGGTTTACAAATGCCGGCAACGCATTATAAACTTCCATCATGTTCCATGGTGCTTTTGTTTCTTTCGATTTTGGATTGGTTTTGTTTTCTTTGAGAAATACAAGCATTGGAATCTTTTGTAACGCATACTTCTTTAGGCTGTCTTCCGCTAAATAATGCATGGCAAAAACAAGCGGACTTGAACTGGTTCCGAATAATACTTCCGTAGATTCAAATGTACAAACAAACATAAAGTTGTCTGTTGGGCTTTTTGTGTAACTTGTTAATGTTCCAACTGCGATAAGCTCGGCGTCAGCGCACAGCCATTCCACACTATTTCCAACATTTATCTCTGCTTTAAGTGAGCAGAGCGAAATCAATAAACATATAAATACAATTGCTCTTTTCATTATTGCTATGAATTAAAAAGTAAAAGTACAAAAAATATTAATTCAAACAATATCGCCATAAAAATAAATAATAATTTTTTGTTCAGCTATTAGGGATGTTTTTTTATTTTTGGTATCTTTATAATGTTTAATTTAAATGTGTATAATTAAAACAACGTTTTTGCGTTACTACCAAATCATATTATAGTTATAAGTAAGAATGACGAAAAAGGTATATATAGTTTTAGTGCTTTTCATAACATTGATAAGTACTTCAATGGCTCAGGCTCCCAAATATAGCAATGAGTTTTTAAATTTAGGAATAGGAGCGCGTGCATTAGGCATGTCGAATTCTAATGTAGCTATTGTTAACGATGTCACGTCAGGATATTGGAATCCTGCAGGATTAGCTATGGTTTCTTCCAAATATCAGTTGTCCTTGATGCATTCTGAATATTTTGCAGGTATAGCGAAGTTTGATTATGGTGCATTTTCTTCACAAATTGATGATAAAAGCACTGCTGCTTTTTCCTTTATTCGCTTTGGTGTGGACAACATTTCGAATACTACGGAGTTGATTGATGCAGAAGGTAACATTGATTATAATAGGATTACCATGTTCTCCGCAGCGGATTACGCTTTTATCTTGTCGTATGCGCGCAAATCAAAGATAGAGGGCTTGCATTATGGTGCAAATGTTAAGGTGATTTATCGTAGGATTGGAAAATTTGCAAACTCATGGGGATTTGGTTTAGATGTAGGAGCACAATATGATTTAAAGAAATGGCATTTCGGTGCAATGGCTCGAGATATTACTTCCACTTTTAATGCCTGGAATTATAAGCTAAATGATGCAACGAAAGATGCTTTTATTCGCACAGGCAATGAAATCCCGAAAAATACAGTTGAAATAACTTTGCCTCGTTTAAATCTTGGTGCTGCACGTAGGTTTGACTTTCTAAAAAAGTTCTCTGCCTTGATTGATTTGGATGTTGATATGACCTTTGATGGTATGAGAAATGTCTTGATTAAAAGCGACCCCATTTCTATTGACCCGCATATTGGAATTGAGCTTGGCTATAATAATATTATTTATTTGAGAGGGGGCTTTGGCAATTTTCAAAAAG
>CAIOJS010000513.1 GCA_903858655.1 uncultured bacterium
ATTTAAAGAAATAGAATATAAAGTATAGAATATGATTAACCCACAAAAACCAACTGGTTTATAATTATGATTAACCCACAAAAACCAACTGGTTTATAATTATAAAATTATTAATTTCCATAAGATATTGAATTATATTATTAGAAAAATTCTTAAATCGTCCTTTGAAAACCAAATAAAATTGGGACAAAAGCGCTTTGGCCATTCGCCGGTTCCCTTTTAGCAAACTTTTGAAGTTCATGGCCGCTATTTTGAACCCAAACCAGATTTTCGAGCGCACTAATCCTCTGATTGGCATCTCATCAACCCGATAGCGGCGACGAAGTACCGAAGGTATTCCTTCCACCCCGGCTCGGGAATTGGCTAGTTTGCGATATTCTTCAGTGCTCATTCTGGCGCGTAATAGGTCGGTACGATATCGTTTTTCACTGAAGTAAACGACATTCATTTTCTTTTGTGGTTTCATCGGACATTTAGCTTGTAAAGGACATACAGCGCATTTCTCTTTAGACATTTTGACTGTATAACATTTTCCTTTGACATCATAATAGGCTTCATCCGGCGTCTGGCCTCCGGGACAGCTATTGACTTGATGATTTGCTTCATCAACTTTAAATTGGTCGTAACTAAGCTTTTCTGGATTGGGTTTAACTCCGGTCAGTTCTCCTGGAATCAAATCGATGTTATGAATGTTCGCTGTTTGAGCCAATTCGTCGCTATAATATGTGCCGTCAGTGATGAGATTTTTCTTTTCGGTTATGTTATCCGCAAAATCTTGCTGAGATAGAACTTTAATGGTATCATCCGCGAATTTCTGGTCACTGTAAATATTCGGTTCAAGGTCGTAATGAATTATCACTTGATTCTTACTGTCGTAAGAATTGACTACATTGGCTACATATCCGATATTAGCACCATATTTTTGGCGGTATGTGGCATCCGGATCGGTCGGGTTTTGTAAACTCTCAGGGGAAATGTCTTTTCCTGGCTTGGGAAAGAATCTTCCACCTTCATTCGAAATGGTTTGTTCTTGGATGAACCTTGACAATATCGCAAACGCCTTGTTTGAAGTTGCTTTCCCGCCAGCGGCTATCGCAGCCTGGTAAAGCGCTTCAGTCTGTTTAAACAGCGTTTCTAACTTGGAATCGGCTTCCAAGTCACGGGTTCGATAAATGGTTTCGTTTTTATGGCCTTTTTCAAGGTATCCTTTACAATTTTCCGGGATTGCTTCCGGGGCAAGTTTGTTGAGCGTTTTCACCATACAATGATTGACACTGTATACTAACTCAATCCGGCTTAACTTTTTGCAGGATGAGCTGATCATTAACGAATCCATGCGCATCAATTGTTGGTCGATTTTTAAATACCCGGCGATTCGCCCGCCTAAATCTTCGATTTCCTGTTTTATCAGGTCAATTCCGGTTTCGGCTAAATATTTAGCCAGCCGTTCCCGGAAGTTGGTGAGAGTGTTGATGGATACTGGTTGAACAGGTAAATGCATTGTATTTAAAGCATATTGGTATCTGTTGTCGAAATGCAGCGAACCAATCAATTCTTCGTCGGATAATTGCATGACTTCTTTGAGTATTAACAGTCCGATAACTATATTTACCGGCGAGTTGGGCCGCGATGCTGAATGTTTGCTATATAGTACGGCAAAACGATGTTCATTGATGTATGGAAATATTTGTTCGCGAAAATCTTTGGTCCAACCCTTTTCCAATAATTTTCGCAGGTATTTTGGCATTTGATCTAATGGATCGATTAAGGGAAGTTGACAATAGTTTGGGCAAAACATTTTGAGCTTTCCTTTCAAATCGTTTATCTGAAAGAAATTATTCGATGTTATTGCCTCAAAATCCTTGTCAGCACTCCATTATTCTTTATTTATATTTGATCGATTTCGAATTATTCAATTCCTCTTCTGTAAATCTTTGTTAGCTTTTTGTGGAACAATCTTAAAATAATTTGCAAGAGCAAAAATTTAGACAATGTTATCGTAGGGATGGAACCGACAGGGCACTATTGGAAACCGTTTGCAAACTACTTGATAATGAATGGAATAATGGTTGTGATGGTAAATCCCTATCATACAAAACGGGCTAAAGAGCTTGACGACAACAGCCAGACTAAGAATGATAAAAAAGATGCTTTAACCATAGCAAAGCTAGTGCGTGATGGGAGATATTACGACGTATATATGCCGCAGGATATATTTGCGGAATTAAGGGTGCTATCGAACTCAAGAATAAGTCTCATGAAGCGTTATAACGCTTTAAAAAACACTATAACTGCAGTGATGGATGAATATTTCCCTGAAATAGTGACTGTATTCAAAAATCCGTTAAATGGGAAGGCATCGATGCAGATATTAAAATCTTGCCCATTTCCTTCGTTGATACTTAAATTAGGAGTAGATAGTGTACTTACCGAGATAAAAAAGGCAGTTAAAAAGACGGTGGGTAGGAAAAAAGCGCAGCAACTTGTGGAAACAGCTAAAAAATCAATAGGCGTTGGTTATGGAATAGTATCAGCAAAGCTGAAGTTAGGACTGATGATTGAGGAATTGGAGTTATTAACCAAACAGCTTGCGAAGATAGAAAACAGCATGGAGCAGGCATTAGCTGATACGGGATTTGGTCATATAATTCTTGGTATTCCAGGCATAGGAATAGTGAC
>CAIOJS010000514.1 GCA_903858655.1 uncultured bacterium
GGAGCGTATTTTGAAAAAGTCAATGATAAATTGGTCCTTAAGATAGCTCTTAATAAGAAAAGAAGAGCGTGGTTTTCTGGATTGTGGAACTATGGCAAAGAGTATGATTTCCCATTTCAATAATCTAATGCGGAATCTGGGTTTAAATTAAAGATGCATATCAACTTTATTAAAAAACATTTGAGACACCGATACATAGCAGTAGTGGCAATAACAAACAATTCAATTAAGTATTGAAATACTTAATTTTTTTTCTCTATGAATAAAAAAATATATTTATCTTTGTAGTGAAATTTATAATCGATTTGAATTTATAGTAATATGAGTGAACAAAACGAGCAACCAAAGAAGAAATCCAGACGCGATTTCATTCAGCAAATAGGTATCCTGGGCGTGGGTTCGGCTATTGCCGGTTCGGCAGTATGGGCAGGTATTAATTATGACAAGAAAAAGAAAGCAGGCGACAGAATCAAAGTGCTGACTGCCGAAAATGAACTGTTGGAAATTGATAAGAACGATACCACAAAAATAAAAAAATCAAAATACGAGAACCTTACGTTACTTCAGAAGGAAGGCAGAGAGGGGATACCCGGCAAACGTTGGGTGATGGTGGTTGATTTGTCAAAATGCAAAAATGCCCGTAAATGTATGTCGGCGTGTCAACATGCGCATCATTTGCGTCCCGAGCAGCATCATATCAACGTGTTGAAAATGCAGGAATCGAAGAATACGCCTCCATTTTATATGGCAAAACCCTGTCAGCATTGCGACAATCCTCCTTGCGTGGCGGTGTGTCCTGTGGATGCAACCTACAAACGTCCCGACGGTATTGTATTAATAGATAACGAACGCTGCATTGGCTGTCGCTTTTGCATTGCTGCCTGTCCTTACAGTGCGCGCGTTTTTCATTGGACCACTCCTTTGAATGAAGAAGAAGATAAGGATAAGGTGTATAATGTTGAATTGAATGTGCCACAACGAAAAGGTACCGTGAGCAAATGCTTGTTTAGTGCCGATAGATTGCGTGAAGGGAAAATGCCGTACTGTGTGTCGGCATGTCCCAATGGGGTTTATTATTTTGGTGATGAAAACGAAGATGCTGTTACCAATGGCACTACCAAGGAAACAGTTCGATTTAAAAAACTTTTGGCAGATAATGCCGGATATAGATTAATGCCGGAGTTAGGAACCAATCCGAGAGTTTATTATTTACCTCCCAAAAATAAATCCTATCCTTTTCAGGATGCAGATAAGTCGGAGGCAGAAGAGCATTTAGATAATGACAATGGCTAATTAATGTAGATATATGTTAGAACAAACGAAACTTGATAAAATTACGTCCGACTTGCTTCGACACATTCGAATGAATAAATCATTCGTACTGTGGTTTGCATTTTTAGGACTAGCTTTGGTGGTGTGCATTTATGCTTACACCATTCAGTTAAAAGAAGGATTAGGAGTAACCGGTCTGAGAGATTACGTTTCGTGGGGTATGTATATCAGCAACTTTGTGTTTTTTGTTGCCACCAGCCTCGTTGGGATGTTAATTAGTGCTGTGTTAGGATTGTCAGGGCAAAAATGGGCTGCTCCTTTAGCCCGTATTGCCGAATTTATTGCCCTTGCATTTGCTGCCGTGGCGGGCATAGTGATAGTAATGGATATGGGACGTCCGGAACGCTTGTTGAATGTAATGATTTTTGCACGAATTCAGTCACCCATAGTTTGGGACATCACCGTGGTCATGACTTATATTGTCATCAGTGCTTTGTTGCTTTATTTGCCACTCATACCCGATATAAAAATATGTGCTGAGAAGCTCGATAACACACCAAAAATGTTGCGGAATGTATATAGAATTCTTGCCCTAAATTGGAAAGGTACTCCCGAGCAAGCAAAACTCTTAAAACAATCAACTAGAATTCTGGCAATAATGATAATTCCGGTTGCCTTGGCTATTCACACAGTCACATCGTGGTTGTTTGCCAGCACCACAAGAGTAGGGTGGGATAGCAGCATCTTCGGACCTTATTTTGTTACAGGAGCTTTTGTGTCGGGTGCCGCTGCAGTGATTATTGCCATGTTCTTTTACAGGACAAACTATAAATTGCAAGATTATATCACGGAATTGCATTTCGATAAAATGGGAAAACTTTTAGTATTGTTGTCCTTGGTTTATCTTTACTTTAATATTAATGAATTCATGGTTCCGGGATATAAGATGAAGAAATTTGATGCAGTACATTTAAGGGAATTATTTACCGGAGCTCATGCTTTGTTGTTTTGGTCGGTTCAAATTTTTGGGCTTATATTACCTATAATATTATTGCTTTTCAAAAAAATGAGAAAGCCTGCACCTATAATGATAATTGCTATCTTCGTTATTATCGGAGCATGGTTTAAACGATATTTGATTGTGGTGCCGACGTTGGAACATCCATTTTTGCCCATACAAAATGTTCCGCTTAATTTTAAGTTTTATGCGCCTACGCTCATCGAAACTATGATAACCATTGCCCCGATAATCTTTGTTTTGATAATTATTACCATATTGTCGAAGTTGTTTCCCATAGTACCCATACAAGAAACTATTGAACATTTAGAAAAGTCAAAAAAATAAAGATTTTTATGCTTAGAAAATATATTCATTTAAAAACCACCTTAGCATTTTTATTCACAGCTTTAGTCTGTTTGCATTCCTTTGCACAAGATTGGGATATACCTGCCAATAAAAAGGCTAAAAATAGTTACTTTCCTTTCACCAAAGAAACTGCAAGTGAAGGTGAAGCTTTGTTTGTAAAGAACTGCCAATCCTGTCATGGGAATCTGGGGAAAGATAACTCCCTTAAATCTTTAAAACCAACTCCTCCTGATTTGGCAGGAGCAAAGACACAACAACGCTCTGATGGCGATGTGTTTTATATCATTTCAACAGGACGGCTCATTATGCCATCTTTCAAAAATATTATTTCTGAGAATGATCGCTGGAAATTAATATCCTATATCCGAAGTCTAAATAAAGGATATACTCAGGTTTTGTCAAAAACAGATCCTTCGAAAAGCAAATTAGTTGTTGTTAAAATGTCTTTTGATTCCGTTACAAGCAAACTCTGTATTGATGTTAAAGCAAACGAAA
>CAIOJS010000515.1 GCA_903858655.1 uncultured bacterium
CCAGGGTCTGGTGTTAGCTCGCCAATATCAGGCATACCAAATGGAACCTATACCTACAAAGTGACGAATTCGGATGGGTGTATTTCTGCAGCATCATCAACAAGTGTTGTTATCCCTGCACAGCCGTCAACTCCAACTGTGCCTATTGTAGGCACTATTGTTCAGCCAACATGTACGGTTGCTACCGGAAGCGTAATAATTAGTGGTTTACCAGCATCAGGCTTGTGGACATTAGTAAGTTCACCTCCTACCACCACCATCAATGGAACAGGAACCAGTAAAACTATTACAGGACTGGCATCAGGAAACTATACCTATACTGTAACAAATACGTCCGGATGTACTTCTGGAGCATCCGCCAATGTGCTTATCAGCGCACAACATGCAACGCCGACGGCACCTACCATAGGAACTATAATCCAACCAAGTTGTAGTATAGCCACAGGAAGTGTTGTTTTCAATGATTTGCCTGCAAGTGGGACTTGGATACTCACTAGAACTCCAGGTGCTGTAACCACCCCTGGAACAGGAATTACTGCAACCATTGGCGGCATACCTACCGGAACTTATACTTATAAGGTAACTAACGCAAGCGGATGTATTTCGCCTTCTTCAGCCAATGTTGTTATAAGTTCGCAACCATCCACTCCTGCTGTTCCCATTGTTGGAACAATAGTGCAACCTACATGTACGGTTGCAACCGGAAGTGTTATGTTGAGCGGCTTGCCTATAGGAAGTTGGACGATTAATCCGGGAGGAGTAACAGGTACCAGTGCCAGTACAACTCTGGTAGGTTTGACATCGGGAACTTATAACTTCACAGCAACCAACGCGTCAGGATGCGTTTCTGCGGCAACAGCAGATGTGGTTATCAATCCACAACCTGTTACACCGGATGCTCCTATAGTAGGCGCAATTACCCAACCAACTTATACCGTTGCAACGGGAAGTGTTGAGCTATTAGGTTTGCCTGTAGGTAACTGGTCATTAAATCCAGGAGCTATCCCCGGTAATACTACGAGTACGGTAATATCCGGTTTAGTTACAGGAACGTATGCCTATAATGTCACCAATTCTGTTGGATGTGTTTCTGCACCCTCTTCGAGTATTGTGATTGACGCACAACCTACAGGTCCAAGCTTTGGTCCTAACGGTTCTACGAATCATGCTCCATTGTCGGTGGATGAGAACTCAAATGCCATCAGCATAAGCGTGATTCCAAATCCATCGAATGGATTGTTCTATCTTAGCATTAGCGGTCTGAACGAATCTACTCACATGTCAATCTATAGCATGAGTGGACAGCTCATTTATACCGATGAATTGATTGATATGACTGACTTCGTCAACAAACCCATTGACCTGAAATTATATCCGAAAGGGATGTATTTCATTAAATTGGTGTCGAAAGACTATTCGCATATCGAGAAAATCATTATTGAATAGTGATAACACATCAAAAAGAAGAAGGAGGGTATTGCCCTCCTTTTTTTATGCCTTTAAACGTGTTGTATCCACTATCCAAAGAATAAAAATTCACTATAATCCTATCATTCCATTCTATAAATATATTCCAACATGAATTTATTTGAATCAAACATCTTTCTTTTGAATTGAATCATTCTATTTTGATATTTTTAATTATCGTATTTTATTAATACTTTATATAGATATGCTATATCCTATTCTTTTAATTTCTAAAATAAATTCTAGCGTAATAATTAAACTAAAAAATAAACTATAAGAAACTAATCAAGGTAGCAAATAACCATAAATAACAAAAAACAATTGACTAAATAAAAATGAATGCCATCTCCAATCTAGAATCTGCTGTGGAAAAAATAATTCATAAGCCCAGATTCCGCATTAGATTATTGAAATGGGAAATCATACTCTTTGCCATAGTTCCACAATCCAGAAAACCACGCTCTTCTTTTCTTATTAAGAGCTATCTTAAGGACCAATTTATCATTGACTTTTTCAAAATACGCTCC
>CAIOJS010000516.1 GCA_903858655.1 uncultured bacterium
AAGATGCAGTGTATAAGTGCTGTCGCAACCCGTGCTACTAGTATAATTTGCCAAATACGTCCCTGCACTTGTAAATGTATTTCCATGCCAAGAGTAACTTTCGCCCTGACAAATGCTATGGTTTTCTGAGAATGCGAATGTAGGATTTACGACAAGATGCAGCGAATAAGTGCTATCGCAACCTGAACTGTTAATATAGCTGGCAGTGTAAGTTCCTGCTGTGTTGTATAAGGTTCCATGCCATGTATAATTATCCCCTGCACAAATACTGTGGTTTTCGGAAAACGACTGAACAGGATTTACCAATATAGAGATAGATGAGGATAGCCCATCCCCACAAGAATTATGTCCCTTTACTGTAATATTTCCTAAAGAAGTTTCTGATGTATAATTTACAACAATGGTATTGGAGGTACTTGTCCCACTTCCATATGGTGGTATGTACCAAATATAGGACGTGGCATTTGTAATATCTGGAACGGAATATGTTACTCCATTTGAAATATGGCATAAAGTTGTTAAGCCAATAATTGGTCCTGCATTGGAGGGCAACGGGTTTACATTTATTACGACACTGTCAGTAGAACTGCAATTATAGGTGTCTGTAACTGTAAGATGGTAAATTGTATTTAGTGTCGGAGAAACAGTTTTTGTTATGCCATTTCCTAATCCTTGATCCCAATGGTATAAAAGGTATCCATTTCCTGTAGTTCCAGTCCCATTTAAGACAATAGAATTTCCTGCACAAATAAAAGTATCATTATTTAAGACAATTGCAGGTTTGGTATCAACAGTAAGAATTACAGAGTTAGAAAATTGAGAGCAGGTTTTAGTTACTCTACATTTATAAGATTTATTGTTTAAAGAACTTAATGCTTGATTGATATGAAGCGTATTTGTATTAGCACCTGAATATGAAGCGTTGTTTGGAACATTATCCCATAAGACTCCATTTTGAATCTGCCATTGAAATATGCTTCCCATTGCGGCAGTCAGACTAAAATTCGCCTGACTGTTTTCACAAACATGTGTTGATATAGGTTGTGTGATAATAGCGGGGTTGATGCTTCCGTTGATATAGTTTGGAAAAATCGGATCTAAATTAGATTTTACTAAGTCTGATGAGAGTAAAAATGTCAGATTTGTAAAACCACCTTTATATCTGAATTTTAAATCACAAAGCTTTCCCGATACTAAATTGACTCCATTATTGGTTCCATCAACCCATAATACTACAACTTTCCAAGCATCTGGTCCGCTAGTTGGAACGCCACATAATAAGCCCGGAGTTAATGGACTTGTATTGGCACTTCCGACATAGGTTAATACTGTCGTATCAAAACTAATATTTAGTGTAAGTGCGCCTAACGAACTTATGTTGCTATAATTAATTGGAACAACAATAGTGTCGTTTATACAGGAGTATAATTGTGGTAAGGTAAGTTGCTGGGCAAAAGATTTTCTAGTATGTAACAAACAAAAAACAAGAACGATTGTTATTATGGTAAATAACTTTTTCATGTGGATTTTATAACGTGCTTTTTGTTATCAACAGGTACGTCGTAGGCCATGTTTAATAATGTATAGATACTTTTATTTCTTAAATAAATTTTATTTCTAATTACGAAATTATGCCTTCGAAGTCCAATAATTCAAGTGTGCTTAATTTTTTATCAATTTGTAAACAGCTATATGGTTATTATCATTTTTGGGTCTCGAAATTATTTCAAAGAAATAAGCACCTTTTTTAAGTTCTTTTAAATTGGAAATATAAAGATGCGAGAAATAGTCATTTTTGATAAATGAAATTACATGTTTTCCATCTATTTGAAATATATTTATCTTTTCTATAAAAGAGCTTTGGGAAAAGTCTATTAAAATATAATTTGAAAAAGGGTTTGGATAAATATTTGCTAAAGACAATTCATTATTATTTCCAGATAAATCTGCTATATGTAATATTGCTGAGTCGGAAGTGAAAGTCGAACAAAGATTGCTAACAGTACATCTCAAATAAACTCCATCTAAATTAGTTGTTGGATGATTGACGAAAAGAGTATCATTATTAAATCCTTGGAATACGGAATTATTTACAACATCAAGCCACTCTCCACCTTGTTTAATTTGCCATCTGATGCTATCAAAATTTGCAGCAGCAATTGTGTAAAATCCATTGTCGGTAGTGTTTATGGATAAAGGAAGGGGGTGTAATGTAAAAACGGGGTTGTATGGAACTGACAAGTTTCCATTTATGTAATTAACATTAATAGTTTGTGCGCTATAATCAGCAATTTCACAACCATTATCAAAGATCAAAGGACAACTTCCACCTAATACTTTCATTTTAATTTCCGCTAAAACATCCGAAGTAAAATTTACCCCAGAAGAACTCGCAAACCATGATATGGCTAACATCCCTAAACGAGGACCACCAACCCCGCTTGTCATATCATTGAACATCGCACTTGAAACAAGAGGATTAATATTGGCTAAATAAATAGTGTCCACCATGGTTGTATCATAATTGATATACAAAGTGATCGCTCCAACATTAGTCGTGTTAGAAATATTTAGTGAAACACTGGCAATGTCACCTGGGCATGACTGTGTGGTGCCAATTTGAAGTGTTTGTGTATTTCCTTGGAAATATAGAAACAATGTGAAAAACAGCACAAACAAAACTCTTCCGAATCTATTTGTTTTTATTGAATGGGTGATTACTTGGATTCTCATAATATTCTTTTTTTGACATTCATAAATTATAATAAAAACTTATAGTATGCTTTCTACTATAAAAAGTGCGCTAAGTTACAAATAAAAATTTAAAAAGGCGTAAAAAACTTTTTTGGTACTGTTTTTCTTTGCTAAAATATGACAAAAATATTTTAAGTCTTTACCCAATTTCATGTACATTTTATGACATCTTTGTTCGTTTTTGTCAATGGCATCTCGAACCTTTGCGGAGGCTTTGTTTGTTTTTGACAAAGCGTTCCGAAACCTTTAGGAACGGTTTTTTATTTTAGACAAAGCGATCCTAAACCTTTAGGGACGGGTTGTTTGTTTTTGACAAAGCGATCCTAAACCTTTAGGGACGGGTTGTTTGTTTTTGACAAAGCGATCCTAAACCTTTAGGGACGGTTTTTTATTTTAGACAAAGCGATCCTAAACAATTTTGGCGGGCTTTTCAGGAGAACCTATAAATATAGCAGGACCGCCAGAAGCTTGAGACGGAGCGCCAAGGATGGGAGCGGATAGCCCACAGGGGCGTTATTCAGCCCCGAGGACTATGAGCGGACAGCCTGACCCCCCCGTTTTTCAGGGGGGGAGGCGCCCAAAGTATCATGCTATAAAGGTTGAAAATTACTTGTTAGAAGGGCCAAAAGTTACTGTCAAACCAAATTTTTTCGCGCAATTCCTTATCCAATTCGCTTAAGATTTTCACATGACCTTTTTCCCAATTGGCAAGCCAAAGAAACATTTTTTTCACTTCGGGTTGGTCGGTACTGTTGGCGAAATTGGTGTAGATTTCCACAGCTTTGTTTTCCATATCAATGGACGCCGAGATGGCAGCAGCTTCGAAACCAGCACCGGAAATTTGATTTTTTATTTCAGGGGAAAGAATTTGATTGATCAAATTTTCGGCAGATTCATCAGGAAGGGCAAGCGCTTCGGAAGCGTTTCCGTGTTTTAGATTGGTGTATTGGCGCGATAAGAATTCTGCATGAAGCTTTTCTTCATCTGCCATGATATTAAAGATGTTTTTGATGTCGTCGCTTTTGGTTTGTTCAACAACATTTTTGTAAAAAGCCTGACCTCTGATTTCCATCAGTACGGCGCTTTTTATAATTTCGAGAGCTTTTTCGTTATCCATAGTATAATGTTTTTTAAAATTAATAATTGTGTTTGATTAAATAAATTCATGACTTGTTTGGGTGTAATTCTTCCACTTGAGGAGGACTTGTTGCATATCTTGGGGGAGTTCGGAGTCGAAGAATATTTTTTGATGGGTGAGGGGATGTATAAATCCGAGCGATTTGGCATGTAAGGCTTGTCGAGGAATGATTTGAAAACAATTGTTGACAAATTGTTTATATTTGGTAAATGTGGTGCCTTTCAACACGGCATCGCCACCATACAAAGCGTCGTTGAACAAAGTGTGACCAATATGTTGCATGTGGGCGCGTATCTGATGGGTTCTGCCTGTTTCGAGTTGACATTCGATGAGGGTTACATAACGGAAGCGCTCAATCACCCGATAATGGGTTACGGCGTGCCTGCCTTGAGACTCGTCGGGGAACACATCCATCATGAGCCGATTGCGGAAGTTGCGCCCGATATTTCCCGTCACGGTTCCTTCGTCCATGTCGAAATCGCCCCAAACCAATGCCCAATATTTTCGTTCGATATCATGGTCAAAGAAGTACTTTGCCAAAGCAGCTTGACTCACTTCAGTTTTTGCCACCGCCAGTATGCCCGAAGTGTCCTTGTCAATGCGATGCACCAAATAGGGATGGGCATTGGCATCATTGCGAAAATAATATAACAAGGCATTGAGCATGGTGCCGGTGTAGTTTCCGTGTCCGGGATGAACCACCATGCCGGCTTCTTTGTTGATGATGATTAATGCCTCATCTTCATAAACGATGTTTAATGGGATGTCTTCCGCGATAAGTTCGAACTCGTGAGGTGGATGGGGCATCACTATGGAGATAACATCGCCGGGCTTCACTTTGTAGCTCGATTTCACGGGCTTGTTGTTGACCAAAATGGCATTAGCATCGGCAGCACTTTGTATTTTGCTGCGCGAAACGTTCGTAATTCTATCGGTTACAAACTTATCAATACGCAGCATAGTCTGTCGTGGGTCGGCAACAAAGCGGTGGTGTTCGAAAAATTCTTTTTCCTCTTCGGGAAGATCCGTTTCTTCAGACATAATTGGTAAGTTTCAATAGTGTTTTGTTTTTATTTTAATTTGAGAATGCAATAATACAACTTTTTGTTTAAACCAGGAATGCAAATGTAAAAATAAATTTTATTCCAAGATTATACAACCCGAAACATGGATGTTTATTGCAGTACAACTCTATCTTAACTAGTCGTTCCTTAAAAAAGATATAAACACTAGATTGTTAATATATTGTAACACTTTCTTACTGTTTATTAATTCAGGAATTTGTACCTTTGTCGCATAAAAACCTGCAAATAATGATA
>CAIOJS010000517.1 GCA_903858655.1 uncultured bacterium
CTGAAGTGTACCCCAAAAAGTGGACACGAATAAAAAAGCGGGGTTAGGCGATTAGCGCCAACAAATGATCTCGGTATTCAACCGGGGTCATTTTGTTTTTATCCCACTGCGAGCGGCCGTGGTTGTAATATTGTATGTAGTTTTCAACGAGCAGTCTAATTTCTTCAAATGTTTTGCATACCTTGTAATCAACGTCATCTTTCAAATGTCCAAAGAACGATTCAATCGGAGCGTTATCAATGCAGTTTCCTTTTCTGGACATAGATTGTATCATCCCCGATTCTTTTACTTCGCTGATGTATTCTGGGTTGGTGTAATGGAATCCTTGGTCGGAATGGATTAAAGCATCCTCGTATCGTTTCATCTGGCTGATTGTTCCCAGTACCAATTCCATTGTGATGTGCTGAGAGGCGTGCCACGCCATGATTTCTCCAGAAGCGATGTCTTTTACCACGGAAAGATATGCAACACGATTGTTGTAAAACAGGTAAGTAATGTCGGTGCAGAAAACTTTTCGAGGAATTAATTGCAAGAAATTTCTGTCTAATTTGTTTTCAAACATTCTATGCTCTGCAGTTTTTTTCATGATTGCTTTGTATGGATTTTTCCTTCTGATTTTGGCGGCGAGATTGTATTTTTTCATTATGCGGATTATCTTTTTGTGGTTCATGACGATCTTCTTTTTCCTCTCTAAATTCATTCTGATTTGACGCCATCCATACTTGGATTTTCCTGCCTCAAATATTTCCTTGATTAGCAGATAGTCGTCGTAGTCTTTTGGTGTTTGGTCTGTGCTTTTCAGCCACTGGTAATATCCACTTTTAGATACTTCTGCTATGTTGCATAAAAGCTTAATATTTTTATCCAACAATCTGATGATTTGATATTTCTGAAAAGATTTTAGTTTAAACTCTTTTTGCGGAGCTTGGCTAAAAAACGATTTTCTTCTTTCAGATAGGCATTCTCTGTCTCTAAATATTTAATCTTTTCTTTCTCGTCTGACCAGTTGGTTTTCGGCCTGCCCCCGCCTTTGCCCCTGCCTCGGGTTTCAATTGATAATTCTTTAATTCCTTTTGCTCTAAATATTTTTAGCCATCGGCTAATTCTATCAAATGGAACATTGCGGCCA
Source organism: uncultured bacterium (assembly GCA_903858655.1). GTDB lineage: Bacteria > Bacteroidota > Bacteroidia > Bacteroidales > CAIWKO01 > CAIWKO01. Next base: position 1,130 of record CAIOJS010000517.1, read on the forward strand.
ATCAGATCAATATTAAAGCCTGACTGCTTGAATATCTCAGAAGCTGGCAGACCTTCTTGATATTTTTGAATTGCCAATAGCTTAAAATCTTTTTTGTATGTTATTGATTTATCACTGCACTTTGCCACATTTTCATTTTGAAGCAATGTCTTGATTTGTTCCTCACTAAATATCCTTTTACTCATATGTTTTAGTTGTTTAATGATAATATTCTAACTCATCTGCCTCTCAAATACAAAAAGCAGACACTTTCGTGTCCACTTTTTGGGGTACAGATCAGACCCAGCTTTTTTAATTTATTGCTATCTCATCTGCCCCGCTTGCTGGGTTAGCAACTGAATTAACTGGGTAATGAGTACGATGAGTTGTTGTTTGATTTGTGTGATGAGGGTAGTTCGTTGTTGTTCGGTCATTGTGGTGGTTTGTGGAGTTGATGGCGGTGTTTGCGTTGGGAGTTGTTCTGTGGGTGGAGTGACGATTGGTGGTTGGATTGGCGGAGTGGTTGGGGTTGTTGGGGCGGTGTAGCTGTTTCCTCCTGCGATACATCCTGCGGTCATTCCTTCGACGAATGGTGAATAGTCGCTGATGTTGCCGGCGGCGTCTTTGGATCGGACTTTGTATCTGTAATTTGTGCAGGGAGTGAGACCGCTGTCTATGAAAGTGGTGCCGGCTTGCCAACCGGACGAAGAGGAACCTGCGTTGCCGGTGGTTTCTTGGAATTGGTAGGGAGCGTCGGCAAGACCGGAACCCGTGTCGGTTGCTGTTGTTGATGTGATGGTTAGTTGGGTGGTGGAGTTGGTGGCGATAGTGGAAATGGTTGGTATGGTGGGGGCGGTGGAATCTAATCGAATTTGGTTAGCAGCAGTTTTTGTATCTTCAAGGTTTCCACCATTATCTTTTCCTCTATACTTTAAAGTGAAAATACCCTCTATTGATTGAGTAAATTGCCAATTGCTTGCAGCATCCACATAAGATGAGGATTCTGTGGGATCGGTATTATCTGTTGTGTAATAAACTTTAGAACATCCAGAGCCACTACCATCATTACAAGTTAAAGTAATGACTGTATCATCGTTCTGCCAAGAAGAAGGAATATTATCTGTGGTTACAGGGGCAATTATATCCCCGTCAAAAACATTTTGGATTTCACCTGTTGTTAAACTGCTTGTATATTGTGTCATATTAGCAAAATATCCATTCCCGTAAGTTGTCCCCACTGAATCGGCACCCAAGACAATATTACTTGCGCCAGTCAATAAAGTTGCACTTGAACTTTCATGCTCAGCCACATCTTCTGGAGTTTGAACCGACAGTCTAAAATGATCGTCAAAATTCGTAATGGCAATCTTAACAAGATCATATTTTTCAAAACGATACCCATTTGTACGTGTAGTAACAGCAGTATTAGTGCCATCAGTAGCGACAAATTGATTATCAGATTGTTGCCAATAAATATCTATATGATTATCAGAAGCATCAGTAATATTTCCAACATAAAGATTACCAGACCATTCCAGAGAACCAGAATTAGGAAACCAATTTAATACAAATGCATGTTGTTTTTCTAAAGCTGTCGTATATGTTATTTTTTCATTAGTTCTCGGAGTACCACCTATTTGCCAATTTGTAACAAGATGACCCGTAACAATACTTGCTGCATCTATATATAATTTTTTACCGGCAATTGCAGCCTGAAAATCAGCGTCTGTTGCGTATGCTCCAGTTTTGGGCACTATAGTCAATCTAATAGCAGACTCTTTTGCAGCTATATTTGTATTTTTACCGTAAACTGTAATTTTTTGCCAATGGGTCGTTGGTTGAATATATGCGGCCGTAGTTCCTAATTGAACATTACTAGTTCTGAATGTTAAATAAGCCATAATTTTATCCGGCCACCCTGGTCCAACCTTTACCCAAACGGACGCGGCAACTGTGGCATTTTGAGGAATGTTTCCTGGATTAACAGATTTAATTTGTGTTCCACTTGCTCGCGTATCATCACCGTCTGCTCCCGTGAACAATAAAGATGTTGAACCAGATATTCCGTTTGACGTATCTTGAGATAATGATCCGTTATTACTAGCATCCATTGTCCATCCACCCTGAGATGTGGCAAATATATCGGATTGGTCAGCAGTCAAAGTATTAGTTGCAGCAGGTTCCGTGAAAGTGCCAGTCGAATTATTTATATTTAGAGGCAACATTTTAAATACATAATAAGTATTTGCATCACCTCGTGTATATTGACCCCAAAGATATCCATTTATATAACCTAATAAATAATTAATTCCTTCTTCCCCTACGACGCTAGAAGTAATTAATCGATGTACACAAACCCAATTGACTCCATCTAAAGAGGCATAGAGCCCTCCCATATACCTAGTGCCAACAACATTAGCATAAAGCACATTATTATATGAATATATTTTAAAAACATTTCCCATTGTTGTTGAATTAAGAATATATGGTGTTTGAGCTTGTGTAGCGTCGTCATTTCTCATAGAAGGCGCCCAACTAGCTTCCAAAGTATCGTCCTGTAGATTTAGTCGAGTGATCATCGACCACCTGTCAGAACCGTCTTTACCAATATACAAATAATTACCAAAAACATACATAGCTGTCGGTTGCATTTCTGCTATAGTTGTAGCTGTCCAATTTGCAGCAATAGTTTTATCTTCACCAGAAAAAACAAGTTTAACCAGTGATGGCGTTCCATCACCATAGGAAACATAAATAGTTGATGTATTAAGACCGAAACTTACGGTATGACCATGTTGAAGAGGTAATGCGGCGGGAGTATAAATTTGATGCCATGTTTGTCCAGAATTATTTGTATAAAATACTTTTCTACTTGCATAATCCTGCGCTAATGTATGTTTACCTCCATATTCAACGATAGCTGCCTCTGTGCCATTTATCGCACCCCAGCCAAATGTCCCCACTGATGTATGAAATGCGGTCTCATTGCCATTTGTGTCCAATATTGAAGCTCTAGCCCATGTTACTCCTTCATCTGAAGAATAATATATTCTTCCGGCTCTTTCGGAATTCACCACATCGCTGCTTACTTGAATGATCCAATTATTGCCGATTATTGCTGCTGAACGTATATAGTCGCTAGCGATATAATCAGCTGCAAAATTATATGGCGTGGTATCATTTTGAACATCAACCACCGCTGACCAATTAAAATCACCATTTGATTTTTTGAGGACCGCTGATAAATATGGAGATGCTAATACAATTCCACGGCTCTCATCGGTCGCCAATAATCGTTGAGCAGTTGTATCAATATTAAGCGCAGGGATATTAGAAACAGGTATGGTTTTTGTTCTTAAAATATTAGCATCAACGGCAGTTATTGACTCACCATTTTCAACATACCCAACAGATGATCGATTTGTAGTAGGATTAGACACGGCTTGGACAATTAATCCCGCTATTCCTACACAAAAAATCGCCGTTACCCCCCCCCCGTTAGCATTTTCCGATTAAATGATTTCATTTTTTATTCGCTTATTTATTTTTAATATCTTAACATCAATTTGCATAATGCTTCCAATCATTAATAAATTCTATTTTTTGGGAGGAATTATTGGCGGGACAGATGCGACTGGCGGAATTTCGGCGAATGAGCGTTGGGAAATTTCTTGCTCTGCAATTGCTTTTGGCTGGGAATATTTTAGTTTTGATATTTTTTTTATTGCATCAATAATTTCTGGTTTTCCTTTTGGTGGAGGCAAAGTGTTCATTTTAAACGAGGTGGAAATTTTATTATTAATCATCATTTTTATTATCATTGTAAAGTTGTCCAAATTGACCAAATCAAATCTGGAAAATCCAGGCTCAAATTGTTTTTCCAAATTTTCGGCATCTTCGGCTCCAATTCTAAACGCGCCGATCGTGCCAACGTTTCCTAAAACCGCATCGCGAATTTCTTGTTTTAATTGCGGCATATATTGGTGCGCCATAATCAGGTTCAGTTTATATTTTCTGGCTTCAGACAAAATTGTGGCAATGGAATCTGTAGTAAAGTTTTGGA
>CAIOJS010000518.1 GCA_903858655.1 uncultured bacterium
GAAAAATGTCATTGAAAAAAAATATAAAAATAATATTCTTCGTTTAATATTTATTACTAAATTTGACGTCCATAAAAAGTGGCTCTCAAGTGGCAAAAAACTTGAAATTAATTTTAATATTTTAATCAATTTTATCAACTAAATACTATCAAATTATGTCTTCAAAAAAAATTCTATTGGTCGATGATGACCGCGATTTTATTTCAGCAATTGCTACGATGCTTGCAGTGAAAGGGTACAACGTAAAAGTTGCCAACAGTGGCATCGAAGGGTATGAAATGGCACAAACTTTTCTTCCCGATTTATTTATTCTCGACGTAAACATGGAAACCGACCGCGCAGGTTTTGAGTTAAACAAAGGTTTAAGAACCAATGGACACTTCAAAACCACTCCTATTATTATGCTTACAGGTGTAGAAACTTGGGTTGCTAGCAATCAAATTATCGAAATGTACAACGAAATGGCAGGTATGGATGGTTTCGAAAATAAAAAAGTAATAAAAATCAACAATCCTGATGGTACTGTTGCTGTTGATTACAAAAATGACACAGGACAAAACTATACCCTTTTGCTTGACGGTTTTATTGCAAAGCCGGTTGACTCCGATATTTTAATGAAAGAAATTCATCGCTTTCTGAATGACTAAATATTCAGTTTGCTTTGTTTGTAAACATAAAAAGTGAAAAGTTTTTATCGGCTTTTCACTTTTTTTTTCTTGATTTTATCTATTATTGAAAAATTATTCGTACGTTTGCTACCTTATTTCAAAACCAAGGATAATAATTTACATAAACCATATCTATTGACCTATAAAATCAGCCTTATGAAAAACCTCGTTTTATTCATCATTGCTCTCATAATTACCGGGAATGTTTTGGCGCAAGACATCCATTTTTCCCAATTCAACAATGCTCCCCTATCATTGAATCCTGCATTCGCTGGAGGTTTCAATGCCGAGCACCGAGTCATTGCTAATTATAAAAGCCAATGGCATAGTGTTGCTAAATCCTTTATGACTTACGGTATATCCTACGATGCAGGACTATTGAAAGGCAAATTGAATGGTGGCATTCTTGGCTTAGGAGTGCAATTGTTCAACGACCAAGCCGGCGAAAACAAATTGGGCTTGACACAAGCGAACATTTCCATTGCATATCACTTGCCTATAAATCATTTCAATTTTTTAACTGCAGGCATTCAAGGCGGTTTCGCACAACGCCGTATTGATGAAACTAAAATGCGATGGGATAGTCAGTATGATCCCTTTTCATACGACGGTTACAATTCTTCATATTCAACGGGTGAGCCTTCTACTTTCAGTAGTAAAAATTATGCAGACTTTTCAGCAGGACTTTTGTGGGATTATAGTTCCCAATCATCAACAATGTCATCGAATGATGCTAGAAAAGTCAACGTTGGAATAGGCGTTTCTCATTTGAATCGTCCCCGACAAACATTTTATGATGTCAAAGGCAACAAACTATATATGAAATTTGCCTTCCATGCTAACTCTTTCATTGCCGTTAAAAATACCAATCTTGCCATCCTACCTTCCGCTGTTTGGTATCGTCAAGGTCCTTTTAATGATATTCTTATTGGCTCTTTATTCAGATATCGCTTAAACAATGCTTCAAAATATACCAATTTCGCTTCCGAAAATGCCATCGCTATAGGCTGCCATTATCGTGTGGGCGATGCCGTAATTGTTTCTGCTCAATTTGAGTACAAAAACTTTCTGCTAGGCGTGAGTTATGATGTGAACACCTCAAAACTTACATCAGCCACCAATGGTGCAGGTGGTATAGAAATTGCGGTGAGTTATTTCACCCCATTATTTGATAAGACAAGTAAAAAAATGTTTTAATTACGGTGGATTAGGTATTCATCCCACCACAAACATTCAACACCTGACCTGTTACATACTCCGATAAGCCAGACGCTAAAAATAATGCCGCATTCGCAACTTCTTCGGGTGTGCCTGCACGCTTCGATGGAATATCTTTCAACCAAATTTGTTTTGCATCTTCAGGCAATTTATGTGTCATTTCTGTCTCAATAAATCCGGGGGCTATGGCGTTGCAACGTATATTGCGCGAACCCAATTCCAATGCAATTGATTTGGTGAAACCAATTATACCTGCTTTGGATGCAGAATAATTTGCCTGACCTGCATTCCCTGCAACACCTACTACCGAACTCATATTGATGATTGAACCGCTACGTTGTTTTATCATCGTCTTTTGAACTGCCTTGGTTAAATTAAAAACTGATTTCAGATTAATAGTAATCACGGCATCCCAATCTGATTCGGTCATACGCATCAACAAATTATCTTTTGTAATGCCTGCATTATTCACCAAAACATCAATCGTTGGGAAATCCTTGAGGATTTCGTTAATGGTGTCTTCACTTTTGCTAAATGAGGAAGCATCCGAAGCATACATTTTTGCTTTGACGCCCATACCTGTTAGTTCTTTTTCAAGATTCTTGGCATTTTCATCATAAGCCAAATCCGTAAATGCTACGTTGCATCCATGCTTTGCAAACACAATAGCAATAGCTTTACCGATGCCTCTAGATGCACCGGTAATCACTGCTGTTTTTCCTTC
>CAIOJS010000519.1 GCA_903858655.1 uncultured bacterium
AAATAATCATTTATTTTCTATTGCGGAATTTGGGTTAATCTTGAAAGAAGTATCTTAAGACGTCTAACAGCAAACTTCATACGATTGCTTGTTTGGTTGCAAAAAGCCCTGCCTAAAAATAGGGCTTTTGTTTTTTATATATGGCAGAAATCACAAAAATGTCTAATTTTGCTTCCAAAATCATTTTATGAAAAAACTAATCCTGCTCTTGAGCATCGCTTTTGCGCTACAATCGTGTATAGAAATCAAAGAAACCATCACGCTCAATGACTACGGTGGCGGCAACATAGCCTTGCTTATTGATTTGGGCAAAATTGGAAAAGCTATCAAACAGCAAAGCGGGACCAATTTTCTCGACCAAATTAAAAAAGTGCCGCTCGAAGCAAAAGATTTATTGAAGAAAAACAAAGGAATCAGCAACCTGCAAACAAAAGCTGACGACGACGAAGGAGTGTATGCCATTAGCTTTGATTTCAAAAACTCAAAAGCATTGAACAGTGCTATATATAGCCTTTTTAATCAGAAGAAACTGGCGGTAATGCCTAATATTGTCAAAGTATCAAAACATAAGTTATCACGTATGAATTTTGCCCCATTTTTAAAGAAATATGTGGCGCAAGATAAGGGCAATATGGTGAGCGATATGTTATATCAATATATAAATTTCGAATCAACCTATAATTTCCCACGGGCGGTCAAGAAAGTCAGCAACAGTAAAGCAAAACTCGAGAACAATGACAAAACCGTCCATCTGAAATACACCCTACATGACTTGTTGACTACTGATTTTGATTATGGAATAAGTGTGAGATACTAAAGCGAATAAACTCTATTTTGATTTTTTTTATTCATGCAACATATTTACATGGTGATGATTCTTTTTTGAAGAGGTTACCGGAAAGTTGAAAGTTTATTTTTTTTTTGAATGTCAAAGAGAAAAAAATTATAAACGATAGAATCGTTTCATTTATTTGAAGCTTTTGTAAAGGGTTGCGGTTAAAATGCAAAAAAACAGAGGTGTCAAAATCATAAAAACCTATTGTCGCTATAGGCAACAACTTATCAAATTTTCGCGCTCACAAAATAAAAACATGTATGACTTAATCCCGTTTTTTCATTGGTCTTTCAACTCCATTTTCAATTATGTTAAATGAATTATATCAACGTTTAACAATTGAAGTACTCGCTTGATGTAACGAAGTACTCGCTTTAACAAACGAAGTACTCGCGTTAACAAACGAAGTGCTCGGTTGAAGTAGCGAAGTGCTCTTTTGAAGTAGTGAAGTACTCATTTGATGTGACGAAGTACTCATTTGATGTAGCGAAGTACACGGTTGATGTAATGAAGTGATTGCTTAAGTTAACGCAATACTATGATTAACCAACGACGTACGAGCTTTAACAATGTTCGCAATTCGAATCAGGCGCTCTGCTGAACATGGATTGATAATTCATGACTTTGGAACGACTAAGGTTGATTCTGGATTGACAATAGATGGTTCTGGAACAACAATGAATGAAAATATATGCCACTAACCAAATTCTAATTTTATTGTCTAATCAAGAAGTCAAACTGCAATTCTAGCAAAAAAATATTCATTATAAATCCAAGAATATTAGTTCAATATAATTCTAGATAAAAAATAAAATAAAAAAAAACTTGCGTAGCGACACGATTATGACTATATTTGTACTCGCTTTTGAAATAATAAGGTCAATGATTCTCTTAAATAGTAAATAGATTTGCGTTTCGAGATTTGTTGTTAATGTTTAAATTTGTTTGACAGAAGTTACAAAATAAGATTTTCAAGAGAAAGCATGGGCTTTTCAAGTTGGTAGAAGTCGTGACTTAATTAATATTACCAACTATAATTTAAAAAAGGAGAAAAAACAATGAGTGAACAAAAATTAGGAATGGGATGGTTGCCAGACTATCCGGATTTTAGAGATTACACAGCAGAAAGCAAAGCAATGAAAACTATGCTGACCAAAGTTGGCGTTGTGAACCCAAAAGGTCTTACCATAGCGCCTATGGTTGACTTAAGACAATGGTGTTCACCTGTCGAAGACCAAGGTACGCTTGGTGCTTGTACGGCTCATGCCGGTGTTGGAATGGTAGAATATTTCGAAAGAAAAGCCTTTGGAAAGCATATTGATGCTTCAAGACTTTTTCTTTACAAAGCTACTAGGAATTTATTAAATTGGACAGGAGATACTGGCGCTTTTCTCCGTACAACGATGGGTGCTTTGACTTTATTTGGTGTGCCACCCGAAGAATATTGGCCCTATGATATTACGAAATTTGAAGTGGAACCCACTGCTTTTTTATATTCGTATGCATCAAATTTCCAAGCAATAAGTTACTATCGTTTGGATCCACCAAACACAGCTCCTGCTGCATTATTAACACAGATAAAAACATATCTATCGGGAGGCTTACCATCAATGTTTGGTTTTACTGTATATAGTTCCTACACTCAAGCTGCTACCAATGCAGGTAAAATTCCTTATCCAACTATCGGTGAAAAAATTGTTGGGGGACATGCTATTATGGCAGTAGGTTATGATGATACTATGAAGATAAAAAATACAAATGCGGGAGCTATCGAAAGCACTGGTGCATTACTTATTAGGAATTCATGGGGACCAACTTGGGGCACTAACGGTTACGGATGGTTGCCTTATGATTATGTTCTTAGAGGAATAGCCACTGACTGGTGGTCTTTGCTTAAAGCCGAATGGATTGATACAGGAGCATTCAAAGCTTAATTTATTTTGTTTTGATAAGTCAAACCTAATCATTTTTTAAATAAAAAAAAGACTTTGTCAGTAATTATCTGGCGGAGTCTTTTTTGTTTTTATCAAGTAACGAATCACAATTTCAAGATGTAAAATATATGTCAAGGATATGCAACATGAATGGAATGAATAGAAATTAATCACCATGGATTCAAATATTTTGTCATTTTAATGAACGAATAGACCAAATCTCGTTAGCATTGCTTAATTTTGCAAAAAATTAAAAACGATGAAAATCTCTTACAATTGGCTTAAGCAATATACCCAAATAGACACACCTGCCGAAGAACTTTCGATTATTCTAACCGATTGCGGTTTGGAAGTTGAAGCTTTGGAACATATTGGTGTGGACAAAAGCCGCTTAGAAGGAGTGGTTGTGGGCTATGTTTTAGAGAAAGCCAAACACCCCAATGCCGATAAACTCAGTTTGACAAAAGTGGATATTGGCAACAAAGAACCTTTATATATAGTATGTGGAGCCGCGAATGTTGCAGCGCATCAAAAAGTGTTAGTTGCCACTGTCGGAACAAAAATTATCAGTGCCAAAGGCGAATTCGTGATTCAAAAATCAAAAATCCGCGACGAAGTCTCCGAAGGGATGATTTGTGCTGAAGACGAGCTTGGTTTAGGGGAGTCACATGAGGGCATTATGGTGCTAGCCAATGATGCTCCTATTGGAATGTCGGCAACAGACTATTTGAATGTTGAAGAAGATGTCGTATTCGAAATCGGGCTTACACCCAATAGGTCGGATGCCACATCGCACATTGGCGTTGCGCGGGATATACTTGCAGTAATCAATGCTGCAACAAGCAGCAACCATCAGTTGCATTTGCCCGATGTAAATTCTTTCTCCATGGATTCAAATTCACTCCCCATTGAAATTATTGATGAAGATACTGTTGCTTGCCCACGATACACAGGATTAACCATAAGTGGCGTAACGGTAACAGATTCGCCAAAATGGCTTCAAGACAAGTTAAAAGCTATTGATTTACGTCCCATTAATAATATTGTGGACCTCACCAATTATGTGTTGTTCGAAACAGGTCAACCTTTGCATGCTTTTGATGCGCAAAAAATTATCGGACAAAAAGTAATTGTCAAAAAGCTTGATGATAAAACAAAATTCACGACCCTCGATGGCATTGAGCACGAATTGAGTTCAAACGATTTGATGATATGCAACGCCAACGAAGCTATGTGTATTGCAGGCGTTTTTGGTGGCGAAAAATCAGGGGTTACCACTGCAACAGTAGATATCTTTCTCGAAAGTGCTTATTTCAATCCAACATCAATCCGTAAAACATCCAAACATCATGGATTAAAAACGGATGCATCATTCCGATTCGAACGTGGTGCCGACCCCAATATCACAGTATATGCAATAAAACGAGCAGCAATGCTGATAAAAGAAATCGCAGGCGGGGTCATCTCTTCCGAAATCATTGATGTGTATCCCTCAACAATCGAAAACATAAAGATGGAGTTTTCGCTTTCAAAAATGGACAGCATCATTGGACAGCATATTGATAAAAGCCTTGTGGAAAACATCCTTACTTCACTAGGAATTATTATCACCAACCAAATCGAAGATACATTATTCCTTGAAGTGCCTCCATTCAAAACCGATGTAACGCGCCCCATAGATGTGGTGGAAGAGGTGCTTCGCATTTATGGCTATAATAAAATTGCTATGGGCGACGAAATGCGTTCTTCATTGAGTTATTTCCCCAAACCTGACCCTGAAAAAGTGCAGAATATTATTTCGGATTACCTGACATCAAATGGCTTCTTCGAAATCCTGACCAATTCGCTAACAAAACAATCGTATTACGAAAACAACAAGACTCTTTACGCTACGGATAACTTAGTCTCCATAGTAAATCCGCTCAGCAAAGAATTGAATGTGATGCGACAAACCATGCTATTCTCAGGCTTAGAATGTGTAGCTTTCAACAAGAATCACAAAAACCAAAATATTCTATTTTACGAATTTGGCAAAGTATATTTCTTAAACAAATCTAATTCTGAAAACCTTCTTGATAAGTACAATGAACAGCAACACCTTGCTCTTTTTGTTAGCGGTAACATACTTGATAAAAATTGGCAAACCTCTGAAAAGAAAGTAGATTTCTATAATCTAAAGTCTATTGTTGACAATATCCTTAAAAGATTAGGCATAGATAAAAAAGCATTTACAATAACAGAAGAGCAGACTCCTTTGCTTTTCGGTGAACAACTAACCTATTCGTTAAACAATGGTATTGTTTGCGAATTTGGGAATTTACAAAACGTTATTTTGAAACAAACGGAAATTAAAGAGCCTGTTTATTATGCGAATCTCAATTGGGATACGCTTCTCTCTATGCCTAAACAGCGTATTGAATATGCCGAAATTCCCCGTTTCCCTGAAGTGAGACGCGATTTGGCGTTGCTGCTCGACAAATCCATAAAGTTCAATCAAATTGAGCAAATTGCTTATCAAACCGAGCCCGTCCTAATCAAAAAAGTCTTGTTATTTGATATATATGAAGGTGAAAATATAGGTGAAAATAAAAAATCCTATGCCGTAAGCTATATATTGCAGGATGAAGAAAAAACCCTCACCGACGAGCGGATTGATACGTGCATGAACAAACTAATTGAAGCATATAAAAAACAATTGAACGCAACTTTAAGATAATAAACTATGGCAGGAACATTATTTGATTCTATTATTTTCGGACCTCTGAGCAGTCGAAGACTTGGCACTTCTTTAGGGATAAACCTATTGCCAACCACTATTAAATTTTGTTCATTCAATTGCATTTACTGTGAGTGTGGTTGGACAGAAACCAATAGTATCGAAAAAGCACAACTTTATACCGCTAAAGAGATTAGCACATCACTCGAAGAGCGTTTAATTTATTTAAAAGAGCAAAATATTCATTTAGACTCTTTGACTTTTGCGGGAAATGGTGAGCCGACAATGCATCCACAGTTTGTAGAAATTATTGAAGATACTATTCGTTTACGTGACCTGTTTGCCCCCAATTCAAAAATAAGCGTCTTGTCTAATTCAACCATGCTTGCCAAACCTAGAGTTATTGAAGCCTTGGTAAAGGTGAATAACATTATGAAATTGGATGCAGGTTCCGAACACATGTTTCAACTAATTAACAAACCAAAAAACCGTATTACTTTTGGTGAAATAGTTGAACAATTAAAAAAGTTTCATGGTAAATTGATTATTCAAAGTATGTTTGTGCGTGGCGAAATGGAGGGAGTATCTATTGACAACACT
>CAIOJS010000520.1 GCA_903858655.1 uncultured bacterium
CATTGCTCCTAACTTTACGTGATTTACGTATATCAGTCTTATCCGTTTTATCCGTTTCGATTTTGGTTGGTTCAGTTAGTGCCCTTGAGATTTTGGCAGATATTTTTATTCGTTGGTTTGATAATATGGTTGTTGCTAATGTTCCGTGCTCTTTTACCAGCACTTAGGCAGAAAGCAGATAACAGACAATTGCTTATAATTTTTATTATAGCCTCCGTTGCCATTGCTGCATTTTATGGTGCAGGACTGATGTGGGGCAGACAAACCCATTTATCGATAGCTGAATACTGGAGATGGTGGGTAGTACATCTTTGGGTAGAAGGATTTTTTGAAGTATTTGCTACGGTTATCACTGCCTTCATTTTTGTAAAACTCGGTTTGGTTGGCATTCGCAATGCAACCACAGCATCACTTTTCACTACAGTAATTTACCTCACAGGAGGTATCCTAGGGACTTTTCACCATTTGTATTTTGCAGGAACACCCACAGCAATAATAGCATTGGGGGCATCCTTCAGCGCCCTAGAAGTAGTTCCGTTGGTATTGATTGGGTTCGAAGCTTTCCATAATTGGAAGCTTAGTAAATCCACTGAATGGATTAAAATATACAAATGGCCTATTTGGTGTTTTGTTGCTGTTAGTTTCTGGAATCTGGTAGGTGCTGGTCTGTTTGGTTTCTTAATCAATCCTCCAATAGCACTTTATTATATGCAGGGGCTAAACACTACTGCTGTTCATGGACATACTGCCTTGTTTGGGGTATATGGCATGCTGGGTATTGCATTAATGCTTTTTTCGTTAAGAGGTATGACCAGAAAATATGAATGGAAAGACAAGTATATAAAAATTGCTTTTTGGTCAATCAATATCGGATTAGTCTTAATGGTAATATTAAGCATGTTGCCAGTAGGTATTGCGCAAACTGTAGCCAGTGTTAAATATGGTATGTGGTATGCACGTTCTGCTGAATTTTTAGGGCAACATTATCTGGTTGTTTTTAAATGGCTGCGTATGATTGGTGATACCATTTTTTCTATAGGTATTATTGCTCTTGCCTGGTTTGTTGTTGGACTTAAAACAGGTTGGTCACTCGAAAAGAAAGAATTATCGGAATAAAAGAACAAAGATAATTTAAAGACTGATTTAATATAGTTTCAAGTTTTAGCTTATTATTAAAAGAAGCAATGTAAAATCAGTCTTTAAAGTCTTTAACTGAATTAAGGTTTAACTGTAAACGAAGAACAAGAATTTTTAAAATAATAAACATCATGAGTGAATTAATAAACAACTCGAAAGAAAGAAAAGACAAACTGAAAACCATTTTGCTTAGATTGCATAATGGCGAAAAGCAGGAAGAGCTTAAAAAAGAATTGCTGGAATCCCTGAGCAATATTCCTTACGGAGAAGTGGTGGAAGTGGAGCAGGAACTCATCAGCGAAGGATTGCCCGAATCAGAAATTATGGATTTGTGCGATGCGCATACGGCTGTGCTGGAAGGCAAGATTGATGTTTCAGGGGCAAAACATATTCCGGAAGGACACCCCGTGGATGTGATGAAGCACGAAAACAAAGAACTTCAACTGGTTGTTGTGCAAATTTTGTCAACAATTATGGGTATTGAAAATGACCCACCTGCAGATTTGGAACCTGAAATATTGAAATTAAGGGGGATGTTTAATAATCTGCTTGATGTGGATAAGCATTACCAAAGGAAAGAATATTTGTTGTTTCCTTATCTTGAAAATCAAGGCATCACAGGACCACCCAAGGTTATGTGGGGCAAACACGACGAGATACGCGAACTAATAAAAGGAAGTCTCGAGATTTTGCAAACGGAAGAATTGTCGTTAGAAGAGTTTATTGCTTCATGCGATATGGTGCTGACTCCAGCCGCAAAGGGCGTAAATGATATGATTCCAAAAGAGGAAGAAATTCTTTTTCCGATGGCTTTGGATAAACTTACTGAAAAAGATTGGTACGAAATAAGTAATCAGTCACTTGAAATAGGTTATTGCCTTTACGACCCCAAAGTTATTTGGAAACCGACATGGGCTGCCGATGTTTCTATCAACGATGCTCAGAAATCGGGAAGTCATATTCAGTTGCCTTCGGGAAGTTTTTCGGCGGAAGAGTTGCTAAGTATCTTAAATACATTGCCGCTTGATATCACTTTTGTTGATAAGGATGATAAAGTAAAATATTTTTCACAAGGGGCAGAGCGTATTTTTCAGCGTAACCGTGCTATATTGAACCGTGATGTTCGTCATTGTCACCCACCTGCAAGCGCTCATATTGTTGACAAGATTATCGAAGATTTCAGAAGCGGAAAGCAAACACGCGCACCTTTTTGGATAAACATGGGCGGCAAGATGATACACATAGAGTATTTCGCTTTGCGCAACGAGTCAGGTGAATATATGGGCACTTTGGAAGTTTCGCACAATGTAAACGTGTATCGGGAACTTCAAGGGGAACAAAGAATTTTATCTTATAAATAATCAGTGTTATGGAAGCAAATAATAATTTAATAATCACACCCAAAACAAAAGTGCTGCAACTGATTGAAGCTTATCCTCAACTTGAAGATGTTTTGATTGGCTTTGTGCCGGCATTTAAAAAACTTAAAAATCCGCTGCTACGAAAAACCGTAGCACGAATCACCACTTTACAGCAAGCCGCAAGTATTGGTAATGTGAATGTAGGCGACTTAATCAATAAATTACGTAATGAAGTTGGACAAGAATTAATAACAGAAACTATGGATACAAATTACAACACAACCAAACCTGAATGGTTTAATGAAACAAAAGTGAAACAAGAATTTGATGTGAGAGAAATGCTGGCAGCAGGCGAACATCCGGTAGCACAGGTGATGGCAGACCTTAATGTATTGCCCACCGATACTATTTATAAACTTATAGCTCCATTTTTGCCTGCCCCTCTGATTGATAAAGCTACTAGTTTACAGGTGGCACATTGGGTAAATCAGCAGGAAGAGCAGCTTTATTTTATTTATTTTTATGGTTCTACTGGGAATTTTGTGGAAGCATATTCAAGTACCCAAGAAAAAACAGAATTGCTATTCTAAAATTTGCA
>CAIOJS010000521.1 GCA_903858655.1 uncultured bacterium
CAAGAATATATTTCAATTTATTTTTTGACATAAGATGTTTCATTCATACCTTAATATATATTATAGTTGCCATAGTATTTTTTATTTATGACATGATATAATTTATTCTTGGCATAACATAATATATTTATGGCATAGACTAATTTATTGATGGCATAGTATATTTTATCTTTACCTTAAAGTATATATATTTCAGCATATATAAATTTATTTTCAGCATATTTAAAATTATTTATGACATGATATACTTTTTTGTATTATCTTTGCAGTCTGACTATATATTATTGATTTATGACAGAAACAAAGCGTATCCGACACAAATTTATGTTCTCTTATGGCGATTTAATGCAATTGGGACATCGTGCTCACAAACTTGCCACCGATGATGCCGACGTGTTGGCTTCCTATGGCATCAACGATGCCTTTAGGGACAATCTTGAGGAGAAACTTCAGCAGGTGAAGGACTTTCCTGAGGACGTGGAACAGGAATACGGCGCCGTGGCAGAGAATGAAACCAAGCTGAAACGCGCCGATGAGACGAAAGTAGGCATCCGCACCATGATGGTGTTGGTGAAACAGTTGTATAAAGAAGGCAGTGGCAAATGGACACGCTTCGGGACCGCCGACATGAGCAAAATGAACGACTTGCAACTGATTAAATGCGGGTTTCGGGTGGTGCGTGTGGCTCAAAGTTTGTTGACCACGCTCGAACCTTTTGGCGTTACGCAAGCGATGATAGATGCTTTGGAAATTACCGTGAAAGCTTACGACAAGGCGTATGACGACCAACAAGACGCCTTGTTGCTGCGCAAAGAATTCACCATTGACCGCATCCTGCTTGCCAATGAATTGTACGGTTTAATCGCGAAGGTGTGTGATTATGGCAAGGATTATTGGTCGTCGCGCGACAGTTTTAAACATAGTCTTTATGTGATTTATGAAACGCCGCCGAGCAAGAGAGCCAAGGCGAAAAAGAAAGCGGCAGAAAAGGAAAAACCGGAGTAGTTTTCTTTAGATTTTGAAACTTTTCTGAGGTGGCTTCAGAAAAATATTTTACTTTTGACGAAAACATTATTTCATCACACAGTTAGCAAAAAGTGTAAAAAAAAGATTCCTTATGTATTTTGGCAGACAACATCCAGACTTTATAGCTACATTGAAATATTTGAAGAGTGAACAAGGAGGTAGAAAGAAACCTATTTCTAAAGTTGGATATAGACCATTGGTTAAATTTCCAGAATATATTATTTCAACAACTAGCGAACAATTGTTTCTTGATAAAGAGGTAGTATTTCCAGGAGACTCAGTTGAAGCAGAAATGACGATTTTATATATTGAATATTTTCAAAATAAACTTTTCGTTGGACAGACATTTGAGATTCGAGAAGGACCAACACACCTCATTGGGACGGGACAAATAAAAAAAATAATTAATAAAAACTTAGAAATTAAATAAACATCAGTTGCTACCTAAAAAATTGCAATAATTGAAAAAACTATTGCTTTTTTCTATACGTTATCTGCACTTTATAGAAATCTGTAATCCAAAATCCATAAAAATATGTTTGTAGAAGCCATCGAAAAAGTCGCCAATTTCACCCGTCCCGTTCATACCTTAGTGCGCACCTATACGGGTAAAAAAATTATTCCGGGTGCCGCCACCCTGTTTTTTGTCAACGAGTTGGGCTATGCCGTCACGTGCAAACATGTGGTGGATTTGATTATCGCATCCGAAGAGATGAAGAAAACCTACGGCGATTTCAGAACCGAACGCAGCAAACTCGCAGCCGACAACCAACTGCGCAACCATCTGAAAGGCTTAGAACTGAAATATAAAATCAACGCCGACACCAACATTCAGATGCAGATTCGCTTTTTGGAATGTGTGGATTCTTTTTCGGGCATCACCTTTCATACACATCCAAAATATGATTTGGCGATAGTGAAATTCAATGATTTCAAATCGCTGCGCTATGCCAAATATGCCGTTTTCAAGAAAAATACCGAAGAAATTCGGCAAGGAGAATACCTGTGTCGGCTTGGATTTCCTTTCCCGGAGTTCAACAATTTTACGTTTAACGAAAAAGCCGATGAAATTGAATGGACCAACAGCGGCGTGGCTGTCTCCCCCCGCTTTCCGTTTGAAGGGATGGTGACGCGCTTTTTGGCAGATGAGCAAGGCGTCCACGGCATCGAAATGAGCACCCCGGGTTTGCGCGGACAGAGCGGCGGTCCGCTGTTCAACAAAGACGGCATCGTGTATGGCATGCAATCCTCCACCAAACATCTCCACTTGGGCTTCGACATCGTTGACCTCGAAATGGTCATCAACAACAAAGTGAAAACTATCTCCGACCATCCGTTCATCCATTTGGGGCAATGCGTACATGTCAACGTCATCAAGGCTTTCCTGAGAGAAATGAAAGTTCCTTTTTATGAAGAATAATAGGGGAAAAGTTTCGGGGAATAAAATATCAACCATAATTTTTAGTTAGTAGAACAAATTTAATACTTCTCAATCATGAAAAATTTTGTAATCAACAATCCAACTTTTCTCCACTTTGGCAAAAATGTCATTGCGGATCTCCCTTCGGTGATGCGTTCCTTCGGCAAACGCGTGCTGCTGGTTTATGGCAAAGGCTCCATCAAAGAAAGCGGCGTGTATGCAGAGGTGATGGAACAACTCCACTTGGCGGGCGCCACCGTCTTTGAATATTCAGGGATAAAATCCAACCCCATCATCAGCGATGTGGATGCTGCTGCGGAACTTGGCAGGAAAAACAATGTGGAACTCATCGTGGCAGTGGGCGGCGGCAGCGTCATTGATTCTGCCAAAATCATTGCCCTTGCCATTCCTTTGCCCAACAAAGCGTGGGATTTGTTCGAATATACAGCGAAGCCCGTCACAGCCATTCCGTTGATTGCCGTGTTGACCTTGGCAGCCACCGGCACCGAAATGAATGGGTTTGCTGTGGTTCAGAACGAAGTCACCAAGCAAAAACCCGGTTATTTTTCTCCGATGATATTCCCCAAACACTCTTTTCTCGACCCCGACTACACCAAGACCGTGCCCGCCAACTACACGGCTTATGGCATTGTTGATTTGATTGCTCATGCGTTGGAGGGCTATTTCGGCGCGGGCGAAACCACCTTGACCGACAAGTTGATTTTTTCTATCATACAAGAAGCTGTGGAATATGGTCCTTCGCTGATGCAAAACTTGCAAGATTATCGCTTGCGCGAAAAAATAATGTTTGCCGCCACCCTTGCCCTCAATGGTACCACCGCTTTCGGGAAGAAATCGGGCGATTGGGGCGTGCATGGCATTGGTCATTCGTTGACAGTTTTGCACGATACGGCGCATGGGGCTTCGCTTTCGGTGGCATATCCTGCTTGGATGAAGCATTTCAAAGATGTGCTTGAGCCTTCTTTGCTTTTGTTGGGTGATGCTGTTTTTGGCGTGAACTCCGCTGAAGAAACCATACAATGTTTCGAAGACTTCTTCGCCCAACTTGGTGCGCCCATCCGCATGCACGAAATCGGTTTGAGCGAAACGCCCAACACTGCCGAGATAGATGCCCTTGTGGAAAGTCTCCGCATCAACAAAGTGAATGGCGATAATTATAAAATGACGCCTGAGGATTTCCGTCAGATATTGACTTTGGCGTATTAGGACAAGATATAAAATAAAAAGGGGAGTGATTATGCTCCCCTTTTCTACCTTTATATATATAGCATTTTAAAAACGCCTTTATTCAATGACTTTGCGCTCCTCCACTTGGAGTATGGCTTTCGTATTAACGTCATAGACATACGCCACTACCTTGCAATGTTTAGCTACCCATGTGCCGTTTAAAGTTTTGGAGTAGGTTCTTGTTATGGTAGAATCTTGAGCAACGCCACCATTGGTAAATGTTTCGCCATAAGTTCCTGCGAATTCGTCGCGCATCACATCCATAAAGACATAATTGGTAATTTCAGGTGTCGTACCGATGGCAGAATTATTATTCTTTTGAAATCCTACTATACTATCTTCGGAAATATAGGTCGCAATTTTCAGATTCTGCGAATTTGATGTCAAAAATTGAGTACGAACGTGCATACATAATTTGCGCGAAGTGGAATCATAATTATTCATGATTTGCATGGTCAATACAGGAGTCTCTGCCAACACTTGCTCGACTTTTGCTTGCCATGTACTGGGAGTAGCATACACAATATTCGTTCCATCGAGTTTCTCTCGGTTGAACATGGCACTAGGTTCACCCGTAATCTGAAAATCGGCATACAAATCCTCACCATGATTGCCCGGACGAAGGTCTAAGTTGTAATCTCCTGCTTCGGGATACGCCAAATTGCTAGCATGAATGGAAAGTACAATGACGCGACTGCCATACGACAATTGCTGAATTTGACGAATATAATCTGCGCCCGTCGGGCAATACACGCACAAATGCCCTGTAAACTCTTCCACCAAAACATTTTTTACGGGAGCAGGAAAATCAGAGAATGTTGGAACAGGACAATCGGAATTATCGGTGATGTTCATATAAGGTCCTTGGACTTTATCGCAGGAAACAATCAAACCGACGGTTCCGACGATGAAGAATAAACATGCAACAATTAAAAGCTTTTTCATATCATTTAATTTTTAAAAACTACTGGTGAGTGTTAGTGTCAATCCGTTAGCAGCAGGAACAAATCGGCAGACGCCGCCCACGCAGAATATCCCTGCCCGTTGGCGACCATAATTCAAAGCAATGCGGGTGGAGCCTATGGAATATGCCGTGGAAACGCCATAGTAATGAATTTGTTTTTCTGCTTTCGGATTGCCATAATTGTATTGGTCACAGACGGAGAAAAACCATTTCGGTGCGATAGTATATTCTACCAAGGCATACATCCAAGAGCCTTCGCCTTGGGTAGTGTACATATATTGCAATTCGGTTCGGATAGTGTGCTTCGGATTAATTGTAAAGGATAAATCGGCAACGCCCGTATGCGAGCAGATATTCGGAATGTCGTGACCTTCTATGATATTAGCATTATACATGATATAGAAATAACTAAAAATCATCTTAAAGGTTTTGTTCACCTTTTTGGTGAATTCGAGGTTGAAATCTTGGTAATTCACCTGCTTCCCAATTTTGAAGAAATTCGATGCATAGCCCAATGTCCCTGTTGAATCTATGGGAGTAGCGTCGTTAATTTGTTCTTTGTTGATGGCATTGTATTGCGAATAGGTCAAAGAGAAGGTGGTTCCATATTTGCCGCCCAATTTTGATTTCTTTTTAAATGTGAAGGTTGACTGTGCCTGAAATCCAAACTCTCCATTGGCTTGGGTGGCATAAGGATACATAGAAGGCAAGCTATAGGTGGTTTGTTTTGATATGGAAGGAATATAATTTATGTTCAAATCATTGCCGATGGCATCACGGTCGGTTTTGTAACTCATGTTATCGGTGCGGATAGCAGCCAAATAAAATCCCATGCCTTTTTTAGCGTAGGTCATTTGTACCAAAGTGGCGTTGCCGGGTTTGTAAATACGGTTATTGATTGCCGATGGGTCGTTTATCTTATGGGCATATTCGCCATTGATAGAAAAGTTTTTGTAGAGGATACTAGCACGAGCCGCATACGAGCCTACATTCTTGGGCAACTTATACACCGCGTCGTTGGCATCTTGATATTTGCTCACAAAACTTCCGCCCACCGTTACTTTAAGACTTTTATCATTCAGTTTTTTGAATATATCATTGATAGAAAACTCCGCATCGGCACCACGGATTACCCCGGGACTCCGCGTGAAATAAAAACGCTGCAATCCCCAAATTCCTTTCAGGGTGATACCTTTCCACGGGCGCACTTTTACATTCAATCCATCCAAAGAATTATCGTAGCCCAAACTAAAATCTTGCCATGCTCGGTAAATTAATCCCGACCCAAATTGGTCATACGAATTGCCGAGTGTGATGGTGAATTTATCTTTTTCGAACGACACATAACGATAAGGAACGCCTATGCCTTTATAACGTGGGTCAAAACCTTGCAAAGCATAGAGATAATTCTCGAATCGCAATCCTGCCGAAAACGGACCATTGGTATAATTGATATTGGCAAAGGTGTTCATCAACGCCTTTTGAGGCACATCCGCCGCGCCGATGAGCGAATCTTTGTTGTAATACATGCCATCAAATTCGAAGTTGCCGCTCACTTGACTGTTTTGCAAAAACTTCTCAACCCCTTGGGCATTGAGGTCCGCAGCAGACAGCAGACATAGGATGATGAATATGAGTAGATATCTTTGTTTCATAAATTCTTTGTTATGTTTATAATTATGAAAATCGTTGCCCGTTTACTCTACTTTTTCGCCTTTAGCCACTTTGCGAACCACTTCAATCAAGTTGAGTTCACTGCCTTGCGAAAAGGAAGTATGTTGCCACACAATTTCGCCTTTGCCATTCAACACAAAGGTATGGGGCACCAAATTCACATTCATGGCACGTTTGAACTCGCTGTTGACATCCAACCACACTTCATAGTCCCAGCCTTTTCCGTTGACAAGCGCTTTCACATTGCCCGAAGTTTTCGAATCATCAATAGAAACAGCAATGATTTTCACACCGGTTTCTTTTTGCCAATCTTCATAAACATCCGCAATGGTGGTGAGTTCACTCACGCAGGGTTTGCACCATGTAGCCCAAAAGCTGATGATGATAGGCTTCCCATTATTAATCGTGTCGCCGGTATTAATGGTTTTCCCAAGTAGGTTTTTAAGTTCTACAGAAGGGATTTTTTTCAAACCCAAGATGCCTGGATTTTGGTTGTTTTCTTGTGCCATCAGTAACGATAGACTCATAAGAAGCATGGAGATACTCAAAAGAATTTTTTTCATGGTTAATTTTTCAATTTTAAAATGTTTTACAAAGATATAAATTCCTATTGACGCAGCGATATTTTTTATTTTTCGCGCGGTTAAATTTGTGTTAACACCATTTTTGTCTCTATATATATACTAATTTTGTGCCAATTGTTGTTATATATGTAACAATGGTATAATTTTTGTCGTAAAACTAATACTATGAAAAAACTATATACTTTTATTATTATTGCATTTTTGACAGGTTTTGTGTTGCAAGCCCAAAACCTCACATTGTCTAAATCCTCAGTTGCTGTGTTGAATGGCGACACTATCGTTGCTGATGGCGATGCCACAGTGTTGATTGCAAGTCATGTGGATGTAAAAAACAATGGTGCAGCCAATCTCTCTATTAAATGTCGCAGGTTGGTGATTGATTCTGTAACAGGTTCGACCAATTCTGTCTGCTGGGGCGGACAATGTTGGCCCATTGGAATTTCGGTGACGCCGAATCCAACAGTTGTGAATGCCGGAACCACCTCATCTGAGTTCTCGGGTGATTATTGGGCAAATACACATGCCGGAATCACCATCATCCGCTATACATTTTTTGATATGCACGCTACCAACGATTCAATTTGCTTTATCGCAAAATATAGGGCTTGGGGTATTGGTATAGACGAATTCGCTGCTCAATTCAACATTTCGGATGTGTATCCAAATCCTGCAAACAAAAGCGCCACCTTGAACTATTCGGTTTCAGCAGTAGATAAATCAACGCATATCGTGGTGAGCAATTTGTTGGGAAAAGAAGTTTTGTCATTGCCTGTTACGGAAAAAGAAGGCAGAATCCGCATTGATACTGAAACCCTTGCCAACGGACTTTATTTCTATTCTTTTATCCTTCAAAATAAAGTTGTTTTCACAAAGAAATTTGTGGTAAATCACAACTAGGGCTTTTCCGGGGGGAAGAACCAAAACCCAAATACCAAAACCCAAATACCAAGCTCTAAATTCCAAGGATAGACCTACGAATCCAGACACTTTGTGTAAGGGACAGGACTAAGAGCACTAAGTTACACTAAGAAGTTTCAATAATAAAACTATTCAACAATAGAACCAGACAAAAAGTCCGCCTTTTAAAGCGGACTTTTTATTTCTATGCCTTTTGGAATTTGCCTATCCATCTATACCTCTTAGGCAAGCTACACTATGAGTTTCTTATCCTAATTTCCTTTGTAAATATAGCATCAAAGCAAATTATTCATCACTATTCTCGTCCATAAACTCCAACTCTTCGCGTCCTTCTTCTAACCTATCTACATATACACTCCAATCCGTGTCCTTATAGTAGCCGTAGTTAAAGTTTTCGTGTAGGAAAGAAATTTTAATTCTATAAACTTGTCCTTCATACATGCTAATTTTTTTCTTGGATTTATTAAACGCTACTATACCCTCCTGATCGTCATTTTTTTCGCAATCAGCAATGTATTTTTTTGTTTGTGCATCGTTAGGAATCCAATCGTTTATGTAGGTCTCAACAAAAACAGTTGTTGGCTCGAAATGCAATATG
>CAIOJS010000522.1 GCA_903858655.1 uncultured bacterium
AAGGGGAAGTGGCTTTCCCTGAAAGGGTAGATACAATTATGTTTAACGGCGGCATCCAGACCTCAACTCGTGTTCCTATTGCCTTTGAACAAGGCGATCTGCCCGCACGTCTTGGGAGCCACCTGGATGCCGCTTTCTTTTGGTATCACAGTTTGTGATCTCAAACATTAAGGAGGCGTTATGAAGATTCACCCCGTAGCAGAATTATTTCCAATGTTTCCCGAAGATGAACTTCGAGAATTGGCAAACGACATTAAAGCCAACGGGCTTCAACAACCTATTGTAAAAATGGATGACACGTTATTAGACGGACGAAACCGATTGGCGGCTTGTGAGTTGGTAGGAATAAAACCAGAGACAAAAGAATATACAGGGAAAGATGCCACGGCCTTCATCATAAGCATTAACCTTAAACGAAGGCACTTAACACGAGAACAGCGCGATGATGTTATTCGTGGATTGCGTGAACAGGGAATGACGTTGACGAAGATTGCGAAGGCTGTAGGGGTTAGCGAGCCAACGGCTCGAAGGGTTTCTCAATCGTCAAATAACGAATCAGAAATAATCAACGAACGTGGCCAATCACGCCCATCCCATTATACCCCCCATGAAGAAGATTTATCGCGCCCCCATGTTGCCAATAACTCTGGTGACAACGAATGGTACACCCCAAAACCCTATGCCGAAGCCGCCTGTTCTGTCATGGGGAAGATTGAACTTGACCCCGCCAGCACTCCGGAAGCAAACAAGGTTGTCAAATCCGAACATATCTATACGCAAAATGATGATGGATTGAAACAAGAATGGACAGGAAAAATTTGGCTAAACCCGCCTTATGCTTCCGACCTTATCGGCAAGTTCATCGAAAAACTGGCAGCATCTGTAGAATCAAAACAAGTAACAGAGGCATTAGTATTAGTAAATAACGCCACTGAAACAAAATGGTTTGCACGATTAGTAACAGCATCCTCATTCCTTTGCTTCCCTACAGGTCGCGTAAAATTTTGGCACCCAAACAAAGAATCAGCCACGCCCCTGCAAGGTCAATGTGTTGCCTACATAGGCAAAAACGGAAAGAAGTTTTACTCCGAGTTTAAACAATTTGGATTGATCTGCGAGGTGTGCCATGACTGACACGTTTCAACAAAAACGGGATGAAGCACGTCATTACGAAAAAGCCCTTGCCGCATGGTTTCAGCATCAATTCGGTGCATATATTCTTCCCACCTACGACTATTCAGGATTACAAGACAATAAACCACCCAGATTGATGGGAGCCAACGACGCCTTTGTCATACCAGACTTGCTTGTAACAAAATCAGGGCGCATGACATGGGTAGAATGCAAATGGAAAACACACGCAGATTTGTTTCGCAAAACAAAAACTCTATGTACAGGAATAAATGCTCGGCATTGGACGCATTATCAACAAGTCAAAAAGATTTCCGGTTGCGATGTTGTCATTATGTTTCTACACATACAAGAGGCTGAAATGCGGGGAGACTTTATAGACACCTTAAAAAATAGTATTCATCACACATATAATGGCGGCAAGATGGGATATAACGGTATGGTGTTTTGGGATTACAATAAACTCAAAAAGTGGTGCCCGTTATCAGATGTTATGAAATATAAAGAGGTATCCAATGACAATGCTTGACCACGCTCTAATCTTAGCCAAAAACGGTGTCTTGATATTCCCGTGCAATTATCAAAAAGCACCCATGACTCCTAATGGATTCAAGG
>CAIOJS010000523.1 GCA_903858655.1 uncultured bacterium
TCAGTAATTATTTTACAATGATATAGAAGCAAGGTTGAATGACCTTGCTTTTTTTACATCCAAAAAGATATGAATTCATCGGAATCACATACAGAACTTAGTGCTTTAATCAATTTGATTGACGAGCCCGATGAAACTATTTTCCTGAAAATCAAAGAGCGTATAATTTCTTATGGAAACAAAGCCATTCCATTTTTGGAGGATGCTTTGGAATTTAATTTGAATCAACTCCCGCAACGGCGCATAAAAGTTTTGTTACACAAATTACGTTTCAACAACGTGTGTGTGGAATTATCCAATTGGTATCTGTTGGGCGGAGCGAATTTATTTGTGGCGTGTATGATAATCGCCAAATACCAATACCCTCATGTGGATGAAAATGCCATCAAAGAGGATTTGGAGAAGATAAAAAGAGATGTTTGGTTGGAGTTTAATACAGAGTTGACCGCTTTAGAAAAAGTGAAGCTCATCAATCATATTTTGTTTGATGTGCATAAATTTATGGGCGACCGCGCCAATTTCCATTCGCCATTGAATTCTTATTTGAACACCGTGATGGAATCCCGCAGGGGAAATCCATTGTCCTTGGCTATCGTTTATTTGTTAGTGGCTGATTTATTAGAAATCCCCATCTATGGCGTGAACCTTCCCGAACATTTTGTTTTGGCGTATGTGGATCGCCATGGTATCGCTAGGAACGCTGCTCGTGAGAAATTGGACGTGTTGTTCTACATCAATCCTTTTAGCGGCGGCACCACTTTTTCGCGAGAGGAGATTGATGAGTTTTTGAAACAAATTAAAATGGAAGCAGCACCCTATTTTTATCAACCTTGCAGCAACCTAGACATCATTCGCCGTTTGTTGAACAATTTAATCTTTGCTTACGACAGCGCCGGCAACAAAATAAAAGCAGAAGAACTGAAAATGCTGCTTGCCATCATAAAATAAAAAAAGCCTCCCTAAGGAGGCTTTTTTCTTTATTCAAAAGATAATATTGATTTCTTGATGATTTCAACGGCTTCGTGAATTTGTTCCTCCGTGATGACCAAAGGCGGTGCGAAACGAATAATATGTCCATGCGTTGGCTTCGCGAGGAGACCGTTGTCGCGCATTTTCAGACACACATCCCACGCTTCTTTTCCATTTTTTGGTTTTATGATGATGGCGTTGAGCAAGCCTTTGCCTCGAACCAATTCTATCATATCCGACTTTATTTTGGAAAGTTCGTCGCGGAAATTTTTTCCCATTTTTTCGGCACGTTCCGAAAGTTTTTCTTCTTTCACCACTTCCAAAGCAGCCATAGCGATCTTTGCAGCAATTGGATTGCCTCCAAAGGTGGAACCATGTTCGCCGGGTTTAATCGTGAGCATAATATCGTCATTTGCCAAGACAGCAGAAACCGGGAAGGTGCCGCCTGACAATGCTTTGCCGAGAATCAAAACGTCGGGTTTCACGCCTTCGTGGTCGCAGCATAGCAATTTTCCCGTGCGGGCAATGCCTGTTTGAACTTCATCAGCAATAAACAAAACATTCTTTGCTTTGCACAAATCGTAGGCTTTCTTTAAATAACCTTCGTCGGGCACAAAAACTCCCGCTTCACCTTGAATTGGCTCCACCAAGAAGCCTGCAACTGTGCTATCTTCTAATGCGAGCTCCAAGGCTTTCAAATCATTGTACGGAATTGTTATAAAACCGGGTGTAAACGGACCGAAATGCATTCTTGCATCGGGGTCAGTGGACATGGACACGATGGAAATCGTTCTGCCGTGAAAATTGTTCTCACAAACGATAATTTTCGCTTGATTTTCGGCTATGCCCTTAACTTTGTACGCCCATTTGCGGGTAAGTTTTAAAGCTGTTTCGTCGGCTTCGGCACCAGAGTTCATGGGAAGAACTTTGTCGTATCCGAAATACTCGGTTATATATTTTTCGTAAGGACCGAGACAATCGTTGTAGAAAGCGCGCGAAGTTAAAGTTAAAGTCTTCGCCTGCTCAATCATAGCATTAATAATTTTTGGGTGGCAGTGTCCCTGATTTACCGCTGAGTAGGCAGATAAAAAATCAAAATAGCGTTTGCCTTCAACGTCCCACATAAAAACGCCTTCGCCGCGGCATAAAACCACAGGCAGAGGATGATAATTGTGTGCGCCATATTTGTCTTCGAGAGCAATGGCGGCTTGTGTGGCAGTGTTTGTTGTTACTGTTTCTTCCATATATTTTTTAGTTTGTTTTAAATTTTTGGCAAACCTACAAGATTTTTTCCACATGGACAAAAATTTGAGCATTTTTTTTTCATTTTTATGATTTAGCGCAGATTTTTTTGAGGAGGAGAGTTGCCACAGATTCACAGATTAGAGGATTTCTTTGTTGTGTTTTTTGGAGGATTTTTTTTGACTATAAATGGAATAAAGGATTTTCACAAATAGGTAAATAGGGAGGCTATAGCATCTATCTCTAAAAAATATTTTTCGGATATATTTCATCCTGAAAAATCTTCATTTTTTTTTCAAATTAATTCTATCTAAAGAAATTTGTGTAATTTAGCTTCCTATTTAAAAAAAAGCAGCATTAGCATCAACAAAAAAGAAAAAAAATGTTTAGTTTTGAAGCAGATTTGGTGAAGGGAACCAAATTCAACGGATGGACGTATATTGAAGTGCCTTGGGAAGTTGCGCAACAGCTTCCCCGCAAGGGACGCATCAATGTGGTTGGTTTTTTGGATGATGTGGCGTATCGTTCTTCGCTCAATCGGAGCGGGGATGGGGCGCTGTTTATGTTTGTGAGTCAGCCAATGCAAAAAATGCTTGTCAAACGGGCGGACGACATTGTGGCGGTTCGTATGGAGATAGATTTGGAAGAACGCATTGCCGAAGTTCCTGCGGATTTAGTGGAGGCTTTGGAAGTGAGCGAAGAGGCGAAACGCGTGTTCGAGGGCTTTTCTTATTCACATAAAAAAGAATTGGTAGATTGGATTTCCGATACAAAGAAGCCCGAAACCCGTATCCGCCGCATCGTGAAAGCGATAGGCATGTTAGAAAATTATAAGAAATAAATCAGTATGAAAAAACATTTCCTCATAGTATTTCTGTGCACCTCATTGTTCGCCAAAGCGCAGGTAAATCAAGCCTTCTATCATGGGATAGTGGCAAACGTGTCGTATGATACGGTGCTCTATAACCTCCAAAAGTTACAGGCTTTTGGCGTCAAACAACCCGGAACGACGGCATTGACCAACACCAAAAATTGGCTCATCGGAAAATATCAGCAGTATGGCTACTCGAATATCGTTTCCAACAATTTCACCTACGGGGGCAACACTTTGACCAATATTGTGGTGACCAAGACGGGCGATTTGTATCCCAATACGTTTTTGATAGTGGACGGACACTACGATACCAAAACGGGAACGGGCACCAACGATAACGGTTCGGGCGTGGCGATTATTTTAGAAATTGCCCGCCTTTTGGCGAACGTGAACACGCAATTTTCTATCAAATTCATCAACTTTAGCGCGGAAGAGAGCGGATTGATTGGCAGTTCGGATTATGTTTCGAATATCTCCACGCCACAAAATTTGGACATCCGTTTGGTGTTCAACATTGATGAAGTGGGCGGAGTTGCAGGTCAGACAAACAACACGGTGAGCTGCGAAAGCGATCAAAGCGCTCCCACCGCCAATAATGCCGTTTCAGCTTTGTTTACAGATACTTTGGCGCAGGCAACCGCGGTTTATTCCGCGCTGAGCACCATCATCACCAATGCTTACGGCTCAGATTATGTTCCTTTTCAGCAGGCGGGCGAAATCATCACCGGATTGTATGAAACCAACGAATCCACCTATGTGCATGGCTCGGGCGATAATTTGGCGCATTTGGATACGAGCTATGTGGTCGAAATTGCAAAAGCAGCCACAGGCGCCACGCTCTTTTTGGCTCGCGCTTTTGATGTATATACCGCCACGCGAATCGAAGTGCAGATACATAACTTGAACGTCTTTCCCAACCCGTTTCGCGACCAATTTACGATTGAAAACACCTCCAACCAAATTTATACCTATATAATATATGGTATAGATGGCAAAAAAATCTGTTCGCAGCAAATTCCGCCTGCCACGCAAACGATTTCGAATATGAAGGATTTATCCGCAGGATTTTACATTTTGAATGTGATGGACGAAAGGGGAGGGGTTTTGGAGAGGATGAAGTTGGTGAAGGGGAGGTGAACGAGAATAGTAGGAAAATAATTCTTAAATTTGTAGAAATAAACTTTAAAAGAATTTGTGTAACATGAAATATAAAGGTCTTTCCTTATTTTTGCTTTTCTTTTGTTTTTTGATAGGCTGTAAAATTTCATCCAATAAAAAATACGTTCCACAACCTTATTATACTTTTATTGATGAAAATATTGAAATAAAGGATATGACTGAGGATTTGGACAATGACACATCCAATAGGTTTTTGCCCGTTATAGATGATCGTGAATTTGCTTTAAATTTTCCGGATGGGAATGATTCTATAAAAGGGTTTATAAAGAAAAATATTGTCTATCCGGATTCTTCTCGAATGGCTAAAATTTAAGGGCAAGTTATAGCAAGTTTTGTGATAGATGGATGGGGGAAAGTCATAGATGTGAATATTGAAAAAGGATTGAGTCCTGATATCAATAAGGAAGTAATTAGAGTTCTGAAAAGTATGCCACAGTGGGTTTGGGATGAAGGAGTTGTTCCAAATAGAAAAATAAAA
>CAIOJS010000524.1 GCA_903858655.1 uncultured bacterium
ACTTGAATATGCTTCCACAAAATTCCCAGTAGAACCAACGAAATAAAAAAGGCTGAGCTAATCGGGCAGGAAGGACCTTGTAGTAATGATGCATGGGAAGCATTTGATTTCATTAAATCCCATACTCCTCACGATGCCGTGATTGCTTTTACCAAGCCAAGAGCATTGGCTTTGTTCACGGATAGGAAATGCATTTCAAATAATATAAGTCAGACCGAAATGCACCCCCTGGTACAAAAATTTGATGAAGCCCTTGTCGGATATTATTTGCTTTATTGTCCCAAGGAGAACGAAGCCTGGAGTTGCTTGCTTGACGAAATGGTAAACCCGCCTCTGGAAAAATATATTGCAACATTGCCCACCGAAATTTCTTTAATCTGGAGCAATCCACGGTTTAAATTGTACAAAAGAATGACATTAAAATAGGGTCAACACCTTAGTTATTCCCTGTTGGGGTTGAAGAAAAAGGCTCAAACTCCCTGCCCAAGCCTTTCCTCACTATTTAACTCAATCAACTCAACCTGTCCCGTACACGCAGTGTCGGGATTAACTCAACCAACTCAACCTGTCCCGTACACGCAGTGTCGGGATTAACTTATTTTCCTATTCCACCACCACCTTCCTAATCACAACTCCATGCTCACTTCTTACCTTTATATAATAGAACCCTTTTGCATGTCGCGATAAATCAATCGAAACAAAGGCTTGATTTTTTATCGCTGTTTCGTAAACAATTTGCCCATAGGAGTTCAAAACATCAACATGGCAACTTCTGTTCAAACCGCCTAAAGCAACAGTAAAAATGCCTGAAGAAGGATTGGGATTAATTTGAATAGAATTTTTATCTTCCGAAAATTTATCTGTACCAGTGATTAACGGCACTTTTCGAAATCTCAAAATCATGTAGGGTGATGTAGTAATAATTTCCCCGAAGGGACCAATTTGAACACCGCTACCATACACATTGAAATCCGAGTTAGCGTGAGGTGCCAACACTTGTTGAACTTTACTCACTCCAGTTATCCAATCAATCACCTCAAAAGTCCAATATTTGTCCGATCCAATAAATTTTTCGCCTATTGCATAAAAATAGTCGGTTGAAGTACTCAAACATGGCATGGCATTCGGAAAACAGCTTACCATATTGACCCAATTTTCTGTAAGCGACATGGTGTTTGGATTCCATGTCCATTTTTCTATCCCGGGTTTCCAAATTCCTATTGTGGGTGCCAAATCTGTCCATCGAACCAGCAACATACTATTATTTTCCACCACAAGAGAGTTTTGCCCCGGAGCAACAAACAGCCATGGATCTGGGACATTATATGTTATGGGTTGCACTACTGCAATCCTTTGAGGAAAGCCCGGCAAGCCTACCCATCCATTGGGTATTGAATCCTTCCAAATCAAAATCAAATTACTGGGGTAGCTTTTGTCGGTGATAGCCAGCAATTGCTCAGAAGCGCTCATGGTAGTCGTGCCAATCAAGGTAGGTGTTGTTCCGCTGCCTGCAATATTCACATTCCACACCAAGTCCAAACTATCGCCATTCCAATGGAATTTATTCAAGGAGTTATTGGTGTTGATATACACATTATCGCCCTCATCAACTGCCATGTTGTTTTCAATGGGTTCATGAAGCGAAGTTGAATACAGTACGTTGCGAGTCAATCTGTCCAAAACAATAACGGTTCCAGAGGTTGAAGTTATCACAATCTGTCCCGAGTAAAGCATTTTTATCCCTCTCAAATCATCATTATTTTCGTAGGCGGATAAATCAACAATTGCATCTTCTGCTATTTCGGAGTGGGGATCGCCATTGATGCTGTCTTTGATGATGATTAAATTAAAATCACTCATGAAATACATAAAATTATTGATGTCCATCATACCATAAAAGCTTGGAGAGTTGCACGCACTCATTTCGCAAATATCTTTTGTAATCAATGTCGTGCTATCAGGCGTGCAAACTATCTTAAATATGCATTTACCATTTGTTCCCCAACAACAGTAGGTGTTTGAATTTTCGTAAAAGTCTGATATAACTACGCCACCAGTTTTGAAATTTGTAACCAAGTTAGAGGGAAAATGCAGCGTATCCATAATAATTTCATCATTTTCTGTTAGCGATGCTATTGAAGAATGTTGCTGGCAATAAGTGCCATGCGCCTCGGGCCACGAACTGTTTGGAGCAAACGGATTCAATGGAATTTGAGCCATACTTACTCCTTCCATACACAAAAGCAGCCCAACAAACCCCGCAACTTTCAGAAAAGAGCAGCCTTTGGTCAACTTGGCAGATATTTGCCAAACCACATAGATACAAATTTTTAATGTATAAAGATTATTCTTCATCTAAACTATGCTACAATTGGGTTTAAGATTTTCAAAATTTACTATTGAGCACACTTTTCTCCTAAGAGATTAATCTGTTCTTGACAAAGATAATAATATTTTTGGAAAAAAACCCAAAACTGACAAGAATCAATACGAAATTCTGCTTTAAACAATTTGAGATGTATCCATTAAAAAATAAGAAAAAGGCTCGAACTCCCCGCCCAAGCCTTTCACGACTAACCAACTCAACCTGTCCCGTACACGCAGTGTCGGGATTAACTCATTTCCCTATTCCACAATCACCTTCCTAATCACAACCCCTTGCTCACTTCTTACTTTAATAAAATACATTCCTTTTGCTTGTCGCGATAAATCAATCGTAGCCAATGTTTGATTTTCTAATGCCGATTCATAAACAATTTGACCGTAGGAGTTCAACACTTCCACTTTACAATTCCTGTCCAAATTGCCTAAAGCAACGGTAAAAATGCCTGAAGACGGGTTGGGGTAAATGGAAATTTCGTTTTCATTTTTAATTTCTTTGATACTTGTTGTTGATTTAATGGTATTGAGCGTAGTGTTTGTAACAACGGCTGGATTGTAATCAAAATAGATATAAGCTGTGTTTTTGATTTGAGTTGCAATAGCTAAATTAGGTTTCTGGCGAACAGAATAAGTAACGTAACCATTGCTTAACTGTTGGTTAGTGCCACTATCTGGCAAATTAATATTGAGGAAATCATATTTTACAATATTCGCTTTTAAAAAACTTACCTTACAATAATGACTAGAACTTATTTTTCCAAATGTGCCCATGTCAAGGTTGTTGTCGAGCGTATCAATAATATAAACATTTCCAGCAGCGGCATTCCCTGTGTTCTGAAAATGAATAGTATAAAACATGTTCTGATTATTATTGATATATCCATTAGCACCTTCGCCTTGCGGAGTTACTTGTTTATCATTTGGATCCCATGAATTGGAGATTGTATAACAGGCGTACTGTGTATTATTATTAGTATCAATATCACCAACTTTTGGAAGTTCTATCAGTGTAAAACATACTTGATTACCAAGCTGGGCAAGAGGACTGACAGTAAAATTAATTTTGATAAAAAAATTAGAAGCGCCTGAATAAAAACTATTCAGATTGACAAAATCCCAAATAATTGTATCTCCGGAAACAGTGTATGGATTATATGATGAGGTGGGTGTAAGCAAGGTATTGTCATAAACGAGCTTTACCTTCCCATTGTTTACTGCTAAACAATCAAAATTTATTACATCGCCTCGAATTTCTGCAGTAGTAGAGCCGAGTTTAAAATTGTAGCCACAAAAATAAGCAGAAAGATCAAAGTTGTTTCCACAATGATAACCAAATTTACTTCCAGAATCTGGCACGGCATTAACATGATAAACAGATGGGCAATATATACCATTAACATTGTTGGTTGTAATTAAATCATAAGCAAAACCAATCGGAGCATACATCAAAAAATCAGTACCATTCCAACCTATATTATGGGTAATGTCATAGTTATTATACCAAAGCCTAACATTATCATCCCCATAGGTTGTTTCGCTCCCATCCATCAGGCAATTATTATTCAGATCGTGATAAAAGTCGCCTTTTATATAGTCGCAGGTATCTCCGATCAGGCAATATTGAACAACAGAATCTTTTTTCCCGTCAGGCGCAATTACGTAAACCTTAATATCAACACCTCCAGTATTTGCATAATGGTGATGCGCATAATCCAGACCATTAAAAAAACTAAAACCAAAAAGAGAATCGTTGACTAAATTTGTTTTAAGAGTAGTGTCAATTCCGTCGCCGAATTGAAGAATAAGTGTGATACTATCGGTGATTGGATTATAACCATGTGCTATGCCTCCAACATTGTAATAAAAAGTTTCTGTTTTGTTGCAACATAAGGTATTATAGCCCAAAATTGAGTCATGCATTACATTTGAAATTATGATTGAAGTTTGGGCATTAGCAGCCGTAATTGTAAATGCTAATAATAAAACGAATAAAATCTTTTTCATAGCTATAAATTTTTAGTGTATTACCATAGAACACTATTTTGAAGAAATGGTTGCCTGACATTGGAAATAAATAATTTATATTTTCAAATTCATCTCTTTAATTTATAGTTTCCAAAAAAAGAAAAAGGCTCGAACTCTCCGCCCAAGCCTTTTCTAATTCTCAAATTAACTCTTTCTTGCCTTCACAATATTTAGGCAGTGTATATAACGTAAGTTATTTTGCGTTATAGTAATCTTTTACCTGTTTATAGTTTTGAAAGTCAACTTTATCATGCTTTGCAATTTTAAACACATTTGCAGGCACAACAAATATTCTGATAGAATCCCATACTACATCAATGCCTGTGTAGGATGTCCCATCAGCATTTCTTAAATATATACCAACTATAGCTGGAGGTCCTGGAATGGTGAACTGAATTGTATTATACCTTCCTTGAGGACCTAAACCATTTGCAACATTCCAATCATCCAGTCCAGATCTATAATATGTAACAAGCAAACTCGAATCTATCATTCCGCTTGTTAGTCCTATTGGACTGAAATATGCATAATAGGAATTTCCAGCATTGAGAGTTGTTTGGCTATAACTATACATTCTCACATTTGCATTCCCGTTGGTTCCATTGGTTCCGGATTGTCCGGTTGGTCCAGCTTCTTTTTTACACGATACTGCAACGATTCCTAATATAAGGCACATTGCTAAAATTTTTAATGTCTTCATTTTTGATTTGTGTTAATTGATTTTTATGCCCGTTTTTTAAGGTGGGTGCTGGACTCCACTTTTATCTTCATTAAAAAAATCAAGGTCTTCTTTCCATCACGACATTCACCACCACCTTCCTTCCCCGCGGAATCGTAACCGTAACAATCTTTTCCACAAAATCAGGATGCGTAAACTTAATATGATACGTGCCCCATTTAAACGTATCATCATGATAATACCCCAAAATATCGAACGACATCGGAGCACGTTCCGGCAAACCCGTAATATAAATCGCTCCTCCTTCAATCACGTTACCATCCACATCGTGACCAAAACCGTTGATACCTGTATGCGAAGTAGGCAAATCATCAATCTTCAAAATCATTGCCAACCCTTCCGCAAACTCAGGATGATCTGCACTAAAATGATGTGCATCATCCAACAGATTCTCAAAATCAAATTCCCAAATCTCCTTCTGTATCGCATCAATTTTATGCAAAGCGCGTCTTATATCGCGATTCATCAACTTTGCCTGACCCAAAAACCCCGAAAAAGCCTCAACAGCAGCCCGTGCTGCTGTAATAATTCCGGCAGTCATCTCCGTCGAAGTCACAAAAGCAGGAGTCGAGCCTATCAATTCCTCAGCCTTGTCAATTCCTCGTGTAACATAAGGAACAACGCCCGACAAAGCATAATGTCCTATCTGACTTTCCGAATGTTTAAACAACAACAACAAATCAGCATCCCCTATGCCGCGTGCATAGCGTGTAGCGGGAGCGTAAATCGTATCTGCCAACAACGTTGCCATAGACCC
Organism: uncultured bacterium; assembly: GCA_903858655.1. GTDB lineage: Bacteria > Bacteroidota > Bacteroidia > Bacteroidales > CAIWKO01 > CAIWKO01. The sequence continues at coordinate 5,904 of CAIOJS010000524.1, forward strand.
TCTGGCATTTTGCTGATTAACGGTAATTCCCCGGATGTCCCCCTGCGAAATGCCAATTTGAACATTCATACCCGCCACGTTAGCTTTAAAATGAACCACGTCATTTTTCATTGTTGGAAATGAATTAATCAGGGTAGTGTTCCCCGACAAATCCAAATAATCAATTGCTCCGTTGATTACCAAATTTTTTTCTTCTTGTCTTTTTTCCATAATATTAGATTTAGTTTGTTTAGTAAGTAAAATAAAAATTAAAAATATAGTTCCAAATAAAACCGACTACAATCAGTTTTCAATAAAATTCGATATAAAAAATGTCGCTTTAGAAGTAAAAAAACCCAATGTAGAAGTCCCAAAAAGCGATGTGAAAGTGAAAACAAGCCATGTGAGAGTCGCAAAAAGCGATGTGAGAGTGAAAACAAGCCATGTGAGAGTCGCAAAAAGCGATGTGAAAGTGAAAACAAGCCATGTGAAAGTGACAAAAAGTCATGTGAGAGTGAAAACAAGCGATGTGAAAGTGACAAAAAGTCATGTGAGAGTGAAAACAAGCCATGTGAAAGTGACGAAAAAACACCCTGAACCCAACCAAACAACCCCTCTACAAACAATCTCCACACCCTCCTACCCTTATCCATCAAGCCATACAAAAGATTCCCCGCTCCAACCCTTTCAAGGAAGACGAAAAAAATCATAGACTGTAGTGAACAATAATTTTTCATAAAGATAATATCTTTTGAGACCGCAAAGATAATACATTTATGAATACAAATATTTTTTTCTTTTGAATTAAAAAAATATTTTTTTATCCCCTCAAGAATCTTTTCCGATGCTGCTTTTCTTGATGAATTATTGCAGAAAAAAATCTTCACTAAAAACAAAAAAATTAAAATAAATACGTGCGAATAAAAAAAATCATATCTTTGTAGCAAATTAAAATAAAAATATTATGAAGGCACATAAACTATTTTTTATCGCAATGCTTTGCTTTTTGTTGCACACGAAGAGCCAAGCGCAAGACGTAACCGTTACGTATGGAAACTTACTGTTTCTGAAAGGTCAAACGGATGTGAACATCGAATTCGACTACGACAATCTGCGCGTGGGTGAATTTACGGAAGACATGTATTTGAAACAAAAGCGTAAAGAATTTCGCAAAGCGCCCGATGCCGACGCATGGGTAGCCAAATGGGATGCCGATAAGTCGGGCAGATTCGAACCTAAGTTCACCAAGCAGTTTAATTTGGGCACAACGCGCATCAAACTGGTGGCTACAGCCGGAAACAACGATGCACAGTATGTTATGGTGGTGAAAACCATTAGAATTGAGCCCGGTTATTATCAAACGGGGATGAAACGTGATACCTATATTGATGTGGAAATCACCATAGCGGACACCGCACATTTGGACAAACCGCTTTGCATCATCAAAGCCTACCACATCATTGGTGTTACTGAGGTTACGAAGGAGATGTCGGACTCGCAAATCAAAATCGCGTATGCTTATGGCACCATTGCCGACCGATTGAGCAAAATGATAGTGGACGAATGCACCAAAAAGATTAAACAACCCAAGGAAGTGAAAGAAGACAAACCGACACATCCTGAAAAAGCAAAAAAGGAAGATAAACCCAAGAAAGAAGAGAAACCCAAAAAAGAACCTAAAGCGAAAAAAGGCAAAAAGGGCGATGAAGTGACCGACCCTGAACAAGAATAATAGAATTAAACCGATACTTATTAAGGAAAAAATATAATGTAAGGATAATTTATTGATGATAAAAAAAAGCTGTTACTGATAAAGTGGCAGCTTTTTTTTATATTTTCGGATTACAAATCAATTATCCATGCACCCTCGTCCGCGGTGACATAATATGGGAGGTGAAGCGTTTCACATTCCTGTTTCCATTGCTGTATATTCAAAGATGAATTGGATGCATCGAAGATGGTTATTTTAGATTGATAGTGTTTGTGCAATTGTTGCATAGTGATGTTGGCATTCCGGGTTAGCAAAACAAAATCGAACTTCCTAGAAGTTGAATCCACGATTTCCTTGGAGACTACTGCGAGTTTCTTTCCCATAAATTGCATGAAACCTGAATGGATATAAAAGCTATTGCTGAAATTTATAAAGGTGGAAGTGTTGATAGGGAAATTTTTCGCAACTTCAATGTGCAGTAGGCTGCGATTATCATAAACATGGAGTCCCTGCTTTCGAAGGTCGGTCTGCAATGTGGAATCTGAAACGAAGTAGCAGTGATTGCCGTCCACAAAATCAATAGCCGTGTGTTTTCTAATGTTATAGACAATGATTTTCTTTTGACCGGCAAACTGAAAAGCGTGAACCGAAAGCGACACGGACAACAGCAAGGTCAAAGTCAAGCCTGCCAAGACGAGCTTTTTGTTTCTTTTAGAGAGATAAACCAGCAGAAGAACAATGATACTATAAAATAATAGCAATTCTATGGTGGTTATGGAGATGTTATCCCATACGGAAAACTTCAAATTATCCACAGCGGCAATGGAACCGTTAAGGAATAGCAGGGAATAGACAAGCGCCTTGCTCAACACAGCCGCCAACCAAGGAAACCAAGAAAACGCCAGCACTGCCATGCCCAGATAAATGACCACTGCCGACCAAGGAACCGCAATGAGGTTCGTCAATAAAAAATAATTGGGAAACTGATGAAAATAATACAGACTCAAAGGGAAGGTTATCAACTGCGCTGCGATGGACACTGAAATCAATGACCAAATTTGGTCGTCTAACCAATATCTTGATTGATACTTTTGATAGATGAAAGGATATATGGCTACGATGCCAATCACTGCCAGATAGGACAACTGAAAGCCTATGTCAACAACATAAAGCGGATTGATAAGCAAGAGCGAAAGTAAAGAAACTGCCAACACGTTATAGATATCTGTTCGTCTTCGGCTTATCCTTGCCACAATGATAAAGGAAAACATGGCTGCGGCGCGTATCGTGGCTGGAGCCAAACCCGTTATCATGGCATAAAACCAAATAAAGAGCAACAATATGACTGCTTTGGGAATACGTCCATACTTCATATTGTTGAAAAAGGACAACAACAAGTTCATCACGGCAAAAACTATAGCCACATGCATGCCCGAGACGCTCAAGATATGCATCACCCCGCTACCCTGATAGCTCTTAATCAAATCGGGGTCGAGTTTGTCGGTGTAGCCTATCAAGAGTGCAGAAACTACTGCGTATTCGTCACCTTTTATTCCTTCATCTTCTAATATCTTTAATAATTTATCTCGAATTTTATAGGTCCAAGCATAGAATGGATTGCCGTTGCCTGCGCTCATGAATTTCCAATCCTGCTGCTTCATATAGCCCTGATATTCTATCCCGCGATTCTTCAAATATGCTTTATAATTGAATTCTCCGGGATTCAAAGGCGGGCTTATTTCTGTCAGCTTGCCGCCCAGCAATACTTTATCGCCATAGTGCAAATTTCGCGAAGCGGAATCTTTTTCGAAATAGATTATTGCCTTGCCCGAAGTGGGATGCCATGAAAGTGAGTCGCGCACATCGCAAATATTCACCACAGCCTTGTACACCTTTTCTTTTTCTTGCAAAGGTTCTGTGAGTGTTGCAATCGAAAAATTCTTTCTACCTACAATGCTACCGAAGTAGTTTGCTTTGTTTGCATTCAGGTTTAAAACGGTGAGTTGATAGCCTGCGCCTAAATAAAACAAGAGTATGAGGAGACCCGACAACCATCGAAGGCTATAGCTGAGTTTGCGTTGTAGAATAAATAGCAAGGCAAAGCTGAGAAGAATCAGTAAGAAAAACAATGCCAAAGGCAGGATAAAAGTAAGTTGAAAATAAAGCGCAATGCTGATTCCAGCGATGAAAGGAATTAAAACGCGAACTAAGGGGAATCGGTTCCAGAGCATGATTATTTCACCATAAGCTCCTCATAGTTCACTACATCAACATCTTTATAATAAAACTTTATGATGTCGATATAGCTATATCCGAGTTCAGCCATTCGGATAGCCCCCTGCTGGCTCAAACCAACGCCATGACCATAGCCTCTACCTTTAAACACCATGTAAATGCCTTGTTGTTCAATGGAAAACCAAGTTGACTTCAAGCCCAAATCAGCACGAATAGCCGTCAATAAAATACTATCAGCGAAATACACTTTTCGTGTATCTTCTTTGAAATTCAGTGCGTAATTTTTCTTTGCGGGGTCGTTCACATTGTAGTTAAACCTACTGGAAAGATAGTCGAGCCAATTGGTTTGTAAGATTTTATATTCCCAAGTTGCATTGGGCATCTTCAAGGAAAAAGTATCGTTGACAGATTTGAGATAGGAGGTCGGGATTTTCCAAATATCTTCGGAATTCACGGTAGTGCCTCCCGAATTGGAACAAAAAGCCGCAGATATCATTTTATTATCTTTGTCCACAATCACATTCCCTGCCGTTTTGAAAGTAGCGGCGAGAATTTCGTTGTTTCTGCATTTGCTTAAATACAATTGACAATGGACGCTATCGCACAAATTGAATCCTTCCTTGGCATGCTTCTTCATATTGTTGAGCGCATAGGTTCTACAGGTGATTGCCTGCACCAAATAGAAATCATTATCTTTCACACTGCTGCCCCCTTCCGCCTGCACAACGGCTGCTACATAATTCTCCAATTCCACATGATTAACAATCAGCAGCATCCCACTTATAACGGAAATTCGTAAATCATCGTCATAAACGCGTTCTTTGATGGATAGATTAGCAGGTTTCACCTTGAAAGTATTTAACAAACCACTGCCGCTTAAACTAACAGACAAATAAGAGCCAACACGCATATTTCCCTTAAGAACTCGTATGGTGTCGTTCTCAATGCGCATCGTCAGGGTTTCATTCTTCAAAATGTCTATGACTTTTTTATCTGCAT
>CAIOJS010000525.1 GCA_903858655.1 uncultured bacterium
ATGTAGTTTTGGATAGTAAGAAACGCCCCACGAAACTAAAGGTAATTTGCCGTGAACTTAAAAAAATATATCCTAATAAAATAATTAGTGAAGGAACCATAAGAAACCTTGTGCGTTTAAACAAAGAATTATTTATCCATTTTAATAGAAACAGTACGTATGGTTTGAAGAAATGGGAGAAGTCGCGCACTAACATGAAGGGCGGTACTATAATAAACTTAGTGATCGAGTTTTTACAAAATCAAGATACTCCAATGTTTTATGGGGATATTGTTCAGCATGTGATGCATTATAGAAAAACCAATTTAAGAAGTATAATCTCTAATGTTAGATTAAATCTCAAAAATGAATTTCGTTTTTTCAACGGGGGATATATAGGATTGAACTCTAAAACTTATGATGAAACAAATCTTAATTATAAAAGAATTTGTTCTAATATTTCTAGCACTTCTCAACTTAATACATTAATTGGTCTCTCTATGGACGATATAAATTCGCATTTTGTATCTAAATTTGGCTATACAGTAACTCAAGTTAATTATCTGCTTAAATTACAAATTAATAAAAATATCTTCGAGTTTTCATCAGACAATATTTTGATTAGTGTTGCAGAACCGAAGCCACGCAAACCACGCAAATCTAAACAAAAGAAAAGCGAATAGCACCATCAAACGCTATTCCCCTCTCTTAATAATAAATAAAACTCCCCTAAAATCCCTACGGAGTAGGTGGAGGCGGAGTTACCCCGGAAAATAGTTCAATGTTAATTTCAACATTTCCACCCTCCACAAGGTTTATTGCCTGAATTTTGGTGACATATCCCGCCGCAACAATGCGCATGAGCAAAGTGGTGAGGGGAATTCCCGCTGCTGCCCATTTTCCTTGTGAATCCATGGTGACAGGTGATGGCAAGCCTTCGAAAAGAGCTAAAGCAGTGGTGATAGGTTGATGTGTAACGCCATCGGTCACTATGCCATAAGCATCGCAAGTGGCTCCCGGAGTGGGAGGTGCGCCCGTCGGGGTGTTATATATCACATAATCGTTGTATTTTGCTTCCGATTTGTCAGCCCAATAAGTTTTTCCGATGTCATAAAGGATAACAACTTTGTTATATAGTGTGTTGCCAAGCTGAATTCTATTTTCAGTAGCTTCATCACGATTCAAAACTGCGTCATCTTTTTCTTCAATTTCAGTGTTAAGTTGTGCAGCAAGTGTAGCTAAATTAGTGATGATGGCATGGGTTAATCCGGCAGGCTCCAATTGAGTAAAATACAGATTTGCAATACGAACCACACGACCAGCCAAGCGATGCAACTTGTCGGGGTCTAAACTATCCATGCCTTGCGTAGAAAATTTGCGATAGACAGTAGAATTTTCACCATAAATCATGCGTGGACGAAGCATAATATCGCGAATTGCTACCTTAACTTTGTCAGCCGTAAGGTCACGTTTCTCGGTAGCTATGGACACATCGCCCAAAAGTTCCTCATCTGTAGGAAAATCTTGCAAATCTTGATTCGTATCTGTCAAGAATGTAACGGTTTCATCGCCAATATTAAAAAGGGCAAACATATCCGCATCGCGGTCAAGCAAAAATAAACAATTGTCGCCCAAACGTGATAGAGCGGCATAGCCCATCTGAAAAAGTTGTTTCAAAGTTGTTCTTCTCATAACATAAAGTATTTAATTAATTTTGCAAAGATACTACATTATTTTATAAAAGCAAGAAATATTTTCATATAAGTGATAAATATCATCA
>CAIOJS010000526.1 GCA_903858655.1 uncultured bacterium
CTGCTTGAAGCCTATTTTGGGCACAAACGGACATGAAAAACGTGGTTTTGAATAGTCAACTTTCAGTTTGAAACTGAAAAAATTCTATTCTAAAGTGGGTGGGTATGCTCCGGAATATGTAGGTAAAAACAAAACCCAAAAACAAATTGAGAAACTTGAAAATGCTTTTGTAGCGAAAGACAATATTGAAATTGGTTCCGATAATATTATCCCACTTTGGTTGTTTGGGTTTCTCTACTAATGATTGGCATCCCTTCAACCAAGAGTTTGACGGAGTTTATGATAGAATTTAAATAATGAAAAAATTCCCTGCAAGCCTTTCAACCTGCAAGGAATCTTTCTTCTTTATACCTTTAATTATTAATTTTGAATTATTAATTATTAATTGGCACATACGCAGTTTTTGACACCTTGCTACCATCTGCCCGTTTGGCAAATACGTAGACTCCAAGAATATCAGCTGCAGTTACATTCGTTACCGGTATCAGTATCGGTGTATTATCCACACTTCCCCTTGGCTGACGTTCCACCCACAACTCTCCCGAAGCAAGCAGTGCAAGCACCACTATCTCGTCAGTTGGGAAATTTAGCTGGTTTTTTAGCGAAGGCATATACCGTACGGTAATTCCTGTTTCATCGAGTACAGCATCCGATACAATTACTTTGGAAATCGAACCGTCGGCAACGATCAGATTCGTGTAATCAATCACGGATGCATCACCCGTTTTATCAATAGCCTTGGGCATATTGGCAGCCATAAAGGCTGTATATACCGAAGTGTTAGCAGTTCGTTGAACAAATCCTTCTGCAGGAATACTGCCCAACGCAGGGTACAATTCGCCGATCATTTTAAAACCATCACGCTGTTTTACCTGCGCTTCGGTTTTAGCGTCCTTGCGACTAAACGCTTTCGCCCGTACGATGTTTTGAGAACCCAATGACGAAGTAACAAAGTTACCCACCGTGCCGGACATTTTTCCGGTCATAGGGTTCTGGCTTATTGCCATGTTTTAAAGAGCTTTGTCACCTGAATAAAGGGCCCATTTGTTCTTGTTGACGATGCAAAGATAATAGGTGTTTTTGCACAAAACAAGAAATGTAAATTGCACAAATAGCTATAAATGTGCATTTTACATCTCCTTGCATCGGGTTACATCAGATTACATCCTTTGACTTGAAAAGTTTAATATCTGTTCACAATATTTTTATGATTTATTATTTATTTCTTGTTTTATGTTCTATTGTTTTCAAACTTTCTAAAAAGTTCTTTTCCACTTCACTAAGTGTTTTCTGTTGATATTTTTTATATTCTGTGGTTGCCTTGTCAATAGCTTCTTCATGGCTGACTGAACCTGCACCCTGCAATAACTTTTCTCCACTCATTGTAAGTATATTATCCAAATGCTTCGCCCAATCGTACATGGTCATGGTTTGTTCGCGTTCGGCTTGTCGCTCGGCAAAGTCTAAATAACCGGATACTATCTGACCTAACGAACGGAGCTCCTTCTCGTCCAAATAATTTTTGGCCACAACTACATCTTTTATATACGGACGGTTGCCGGGAAAGGTCATTAAGCCCATAAATTCTTTTTCGGCATCAGCACGATTGTAAATAACTTCTGCGGCTGTCTGTCCATGCACTGCATAGTGAATTTTATTCTGTACCTTTTTGAAAAACTCAACTGAAACTTCCGCTTTAGGATTGTAATCAATGCTGGTTGCGTATATATCAAGCACCTGACGGTAAAAAACCTTCTCGGATGATCGAATGTCGCGTATCCGCTGCAACAATTCTTTCCAATAACCACCGCCTCCTAAATTCTTGAGACGTTCATCGTCCATCGTAAAACCTTTGCGTATATACTCGTTAAGTCGCTGGGTTGCCCACATACGAAACTGTGTGCCGCGTTGCGATTTCACACGGTAACCTACCGAAATGATTACATCAAGATTGTAATAATTTGATGCCTTTTGCTGAAATTCGGAAATTCCGAATTTCTTTAAAGACAAGTCCTCGCTAAGTTCTCCGTCATTAAAAACGTTCTGAATATGCTCATTTATGGTAGATTTTGCTTTGCCAAACAGCTCCGCCATTTGTTCCTGCGTGAGCCAGACTGTTTCTTCCTCAAAACGAACATCTACCGATATTTTTTCATCTTCAGTTTTGAATAAAATAAATGCATTCTGATTATTTTCCATTTTTTATTTCAATATTTTCACATCAAAATCCTTACTATACTAATTTCCCTGTTTCAGTTGTTTCTCCATAACTTCTGAAAAACAAATAGACAGCATACGAGAATATTGGTTTATACTTCGTTTCTATTTCATAATTCCCTTCTCTTTGATAAAATTGCTGTTTATTCATTTGCACTTTCAAACTTAGCTTTCATAGTCGGATTGCCATGAGTTAGTTTTTTAATAGTTAAATCCTCTGTTTTATTATTGGCAAGGCGAAGGTTGTTTTCTGACGACAACAAATTTTCTTTTGTTTTTTCCAATTCTTTGATGGTTTTGTCAATTCCGTCAATCGCAGCTTTAAACTTACGACTGGCTAAATCATAATTATATGCAAACCCTTCTTTAAAATTATTTATTTTTGCCTCAAAATTAGTAATGTCAATGTTTTGACTTCGTACCAACGCCAGTTCTGCTTTGTATTGAATAGAGTTCATAGCCGCATTACGTAGCAGTGTAATGATAGGGATAAAAAATTGTGGTCGAACAACATACATTTTATTGTATTTGTGCGATACATCCACTATACCTGTATTATAATATTCGCTTTCAGCTTCGAGTAATGAAACAAGAACCGCATATTCGCATTTTTTCTCGTTGCGGTCTTTGTCCAATTCTTTCAGAAAATCTTCATTGCGTTTTTTGGTGGCGGTTTCGTCGCCTTCGTTTTTCATCTCGAACATAATGGAGATAATTTCATTTCCGGCATCATCTTTTTCGCGGTAAATAAAATCGCCCTTACTACCCGTTCTGGCATCGTTGTCTTTTTCAAAATAGGCTTTCTGGAAAGCAGTGGAGCGCAGTTTATTAAACTCAATCTCACAATGTTGTTCCAGCGTTTCGCCTAACATTTTGGTGGAGAGTCTAAGCTTCATATCTTTTACACGTGCAATCTCATCGTCTTTATATTTGATGATGGCATCTTTATTTTGCAATTCGGTTGAAAATTGTTGCTTCAACGAATTTTCAAGATTTTGTTTTTCTAACTCTTTGGTCTTTAAATCATTTGCCAAATTGTCGCGTTCCTTTTCGATTTTCTGAACCGCTTCTGTAACTGAGAGGATTTTCTCCATTTCCGCCTTTTCGATTTTCGAATTCATTTCGGCAATCAAGCTGTCTTTCTGACTTAACTGTTGGGTAAGTGTCAGTGCACTCTTTGCTTTTAGTTCGGCTATTTCCTGTTCTTTTCGGGCAAGGGTATCCTGGATTGAATTTCGGAGTTGGGCTTCGGCAAGTTTTACAGCACTTTCCTTCTCTTTTTCGGCAATAGTAAGCCTGTTGCGCACTTCTTCATCAAACTGACGGTCGCGCACTTGTTTCAGAATGTTGGCAAATCCGGCTTCGTCAACCTGAAAAGCTTTGTTGCAATTGGGGCAAATAATTTCATTCATAGACTTTTTTATTTATTGAGTATTTTCAGAGCTAGATTGTTTATAATGAAAAGATTAGAACACTTGATGATTAATAATTTGTATTTGTAAAATTAGTCAATGAAAAAAACAAGCGATATTGAGCCACAGCCTTTATCAAATACAGCTAAAGGTGGAAATAGGATGCTTAATAATACTCTCCAAATTGACATTGATAAACAAAAGTAGTTATTTGACCACAAAATCCCACAAACTACTCATTCCCATACCTCTCCTCCGGCTCCGCCGCCATCAACCCTCTCCACTCTTTTTCCACTTCATGGTTGTTGAGCGAAGTCGAAGTTTGCTTGTTGAGCGAAGTCAAAGTTTGGTTGTTGAGCGAAGTCGAAACAACCTGCCCATTCATCAGCATCGGCAACAACCAATCACGAAGAGATAAAACTGTATATCCAAGCTCAAAGGAAAGTGCATTAGTCCATTTTATCATTTATAGATTTTATTTCTTTATCAAAATCGCTTTCGTAGGTTTTATCCTGAATTACACGAAATTTATCATATTCCTGTTCGGCTTTGAGTTTAGCTTCCAGCATACTTACTTTGCCTTTATCGTTTAAAATTGGATAATTAGATAATTCCAGGAAACCATCTATAAATTTCACCCATTGAAGCATATTGAAAGCTATTCCACGCTGGGCATTGTTTTCAGCCAGATCCAGATAGGCGGAAACAATACGATTCAGTTCAGCCACATGTTGGTGCGACAAGTAATTTTTAGCAACTGCGACATCACTTTTCAGTATTTTACCATCGGGGGCTTCTTTCCATGTTTTCAGACCCATATACAGTTTGGTAGCATCGGCTTCGGTATAGATTATCTCGGCAGCTGTTTGACCTGTTATTGCCCAATGAAGTTTATTTTGTACGGCAGCAAAAAAGTCCTTTGTTTGTGGACTATTTTTATCATAATCGGTGCTTAGAGCGTATATATCGGTTATCTTCTGATAGAACCGGCGTTCGCTTGCCCGTATCTCACGGATACGTTCCAGTAACTCATCAAAATAATCCTGCCCGAAACTTTTACCCTGTTTCAATCGCTCATCGTCCATCACAAAACCTTTGATAATAAACTCATTCAGCGTTTGTGTTGCCCATTTTCTGAACTCAGTAGCCTGCGATGAATTTACACGATAACCTACAGCAAGAATGGCCTCGAGGCGATAAAATGTAGTTTCATAATTTTTACCATCCGAAGCAGTTGTTTCCATTTTGGAAATAACTGAATCGATAGCTAACTCCCCCGTTTCGAAAATGTTCTTCAAATGCTTACTCACTCCAGGCACATTAACCCCAAACAACTCTGCCATGGCTTTTTGAGTTAGCCAAAATGTACCATCCTGAAAAAACACACTTACTTTCGCATTTTTCCCGACAGGATTAAACAGCAAAATGTTTCTTGTTTGCATATAATTTTTCTCCTTTACTCCTTCATCAATTGTCTGAACTATGATATATTTGAATTTTGTGATTCCGCTTATATATATTTTTCTTCATCATATTCATCAAACAAATCACAAAAATCACAGTTCAGACACTTTTGTACTTTTTATTTGTCAGACGTTTGAAATTTAAACTCGATTCACCGAAATTAATCAACAAGCCAATTTCCAAATTATAGGCTTCCAAATAGTTGATTGCTTGTGCAAAATGAACATCTTCCATCTTGGTAATGGCTTTCAATTCAACCGAAATAACACCTTCAACCAAAAAATCAACCCTTCTGGTTCCTATTCGTTCTTCTCTATAATATATTGGCATTTCAAATTCGCGATCAAATGCTATTCCCGCTAAATTCATTTCAATAGCCAATGCTCGTTGATAAATGACTTCCTGGAAGCCATTTCCCAGAGTTTTATGAACTGACATTGCACAACCTATAATCTTGGATGTCAGTTCCGAATATTTATATTGCTCGTTTATCATATTGAATATACTGTCTTAACTGTGATTCTTTTGATTGTTGTGATTTGTATTAAAACACTGTCTGAACTATGATTCGTTTGATTATTGAGATTCTGATGATTTTTTTTCTTCATCATATTAATCATACGAATCACAAAAATCACAGTTCAGACACTTTTACAATGCAGACACTCCACCCTACAATTGTCTGAACAATGATTTATATGATTGTTGTGATTCCGCTAATTTGTATTTTTCTTTATCATATTAATCAAACGAATCACAAAAATCACAGTTCAGACACACTCACCTGCCCATTCATCAGCATCGGCAACAACCAATCACGAAGAGACGAGAGTTGTTGGTTTTCATCCGCGATAAGGTTCTGTTTCTCAAAACATGGATTTATTAGCTTATGATACATTTCAAGTACTTCATTACTTGGTTTTACGACCTTAAGTGTAAATAAATCATCTTTTGTAATTGAGCCAAAAGTTGTTCCGTCAACATTCCTTCTATCAAAAATTTGTTTAAGGTTTACCATGACACCGAATAAGAAAGCAATACAATTATCTTTACTATTTAGTGCTGCCAAACCACGGCCAATGCAACAATCTTCTTTTGCAATATTCAGTGTCCCAACCGGGGCGCGGACACTTAGAAGAATATCACCTTGTCGTGCAAAGCGTGTTGGTTCAGTGGTATATTTTCTGATTGTAGGAAAACGTGTTCCAAAATCTGTACAGCCCTGATAAAAAACCATACCGTTTCTATCTTCATTATAGGACTCTCCTGCTGGTGATTGCCCCATTGTTATATTTGCAATGTCTTTCAACTCACCAACTGCCCACCCCGCCGGCACTTCTCTCTTCAACTCCTCACTCCAAACCATTTTACCACCACTACTTTTATAACCCGGTGCGTTGTTATTGATAGGATGACTTGGAGTCACACCCTCAATAGATGCAGAAGCTGGTTTACCCTGAGCGTTGTTGCTGAGCGAAGTCGAAGCAAAGTCGAAGGGAAAATCAAACTGCACAAACCAATAATCATACACCATTTTCGCTATCGCTTCTAATTCGGCATTGATGCGGTTGTTGAGGGCGATTTTGGAGTCTAATGAGGAAAGCACATTTGCAATTTGTTTTTGAGAATTGAAATCTATATCAGGAATTTGATATTCCATCATTTGATTTTTATCCCCTCTTGGCATTTTAGTTCCTTTTGATCCTTTCATTGCATGAACGAAAAAATCATCCTGAAACATAGCGTAATATACAAATTTAGGATAAAAACCTTTCTTTACATCAAATACTAAAACATCTGCAGAACATCCACCATCATTATCTGCAAACCATATTTTCTTTAGATAGGGGCGAATGTTTCCCACTAAAATATTTCCAGGGTTATATTTTGGAAAACTATTTCCTTGTGGTGGCAAGTTGGTTGCTATTGTTACACCCTGTTTGTTTTGCAATATGTTATCTGTAGTTATATAGCTACCTAATGTAAGTTCATCTAGTTTAATTTTTTCAGAAGAGTATTTACATGTCTTGCCTAAAGGAATATATTTACTCATACTTCACCCCTCCCAACTGTTTCTGAATCTCCAATCCCGGAGGGATTATATGTTTATAACCACTCGTAACGCAATGAACGTACGACCCCACCGGGGTCGCATATCGGCATTCGCCATCTATTCTATAAACATTAGATTCCTCCGGCATCATCAATTGTGAACGCACTGCGTTCATAATTGGATAAGTTCGATAAAAATCAGTATTTTGAACACGTTTATTCATCTATTTTTCCTCCTTCGTTATCAAATTCGTATATCCATTCGTTCAGACGGGTTTGCAACAACTTTTTATCGGGCAGGTATAAACTATATTCCGAAGCGTAGATGTTTGAATCTTTGGGTAAAGTTAGTTCAACCAAGGTGTCTTTTTTCTCTTTACAAAGCAATATTCCAATGGTTGGTTTCTCGTGGAGAAGTTTCACATTTCGGTCGTAGTAGTTTACATAGGGTCTGCTTAAAAACGCAGAACTTATTGTTAGTCAATATTATATGGTTATTTTTGTGCAACTAACTGCAAGGAAATATGACATCACCCCGTAAAAAGCGTGCACAAGTGCCGGAATATGTAAGTCCAAAGCAATTAAC
>CAIOJS010000527.1 GCA_903858655.1 uncultured bacterium
CCGCATTGACATCTGCCCCGCGGTCGATTAGCCATTTTGCCATTTCAAAATGGTTATTATACACAGCATTTTCCAAAGGCGTCGTCGAATCCGATTCGCCATGAATATTGATATCAATCCCTTGATCTAATAAAAGTCTGCTATGTCGCGTTGATTAAATCCTGCTGCTAAATGAAGTGGTGTCTGATCAATTATATATGAATTTAATAAGGCAGGGAAATCAGATATTAAATTCTGCATCGATTCGTAATCACCGTCATGTATTGCTGTGAAAAGTTTTGTTGTGTTTCGGTTATCACTCATCATAATTCTCCATTCGATATTTTTGCGCCCAATGACGCGAACGCGGATAAAATACCATCTGCAGTTTGTGGGGCCGCTTTCAAAGTATTCACAACAGTCGTCAATTGTGCTATGGAATGATTGCCGTTTTCTCCCCAGCAGATACATCTTGAGTCATTAACCGGGTCAACATCCACATTCTTGCAGATGGTACGTGCTTGCTCCAGCTCATTATCTGACTTATCGAGCAGGAGATATTCACCGCTTGGCATGATATTCATGCCACTGGCTGTTTTGACGGATCAACAGGGATTTGGTTAACAGCTCCCCATCTTTCATGCTGTGTACCTTGTCGACCATTTTTCCAATTGTGTCGATTCCCAATTGCGAGGACGATCCGGTAAAGAACAGCATATCGCGCGCGGGGATCGCGACAATCGGATCTCCTTGTATATATTTCGCGGCCAGGTCAGGTGAGTCCCAGAAAAGGTCCACCAGGATCATGGAAGATTCATGATTGTTCATCTTGACGATTGAGTAAACGGGATCAAGGGAATTTACGAGAAAATCATGATTCATCCGCAGCATGTTGGTGATGGCCAATTGTCGGAGTTGACCAGGATCAATCTTCATTTGGTCGCAAATTGCTCGCGAAATAAACCGATATTTCGACGGATCATCGAAAACATAGCTAACAAACAAACCGCCTGGTAAACTTTCAAAAATGGGACGTTCTGCTGCCCTAAATCGATCCCATAATAGCGAGCCAGGTATGCTCGAACGTAGTAATGGCAGTATCATATTCTGATCATCAGACGGCATGTCTTATATCCTTTTCATACATTAGCGAAAATTTTATCACAAAGCAATCGTACTTGGGGCAAAATTACGTCATCGCTTAAATCAAACGTCTCGGGATAAAATTTTGCCAGTCCCGTTTCCATCAGCGGATGTTTGATGCTTGGGGTAGGCAAACCGAGCCGATCACGTAATTTATAGATGGCGAGGATTTCGAACGGCACCAATTCAAACGGTGGAAACGCGAATTCCGGCTTCCAAAGTCCTCCATTATCGAACATATTTTTACAATGATAATCACAAAGCAGCGATAACGTCTCTGCTAACTTCTCGGGATGTTGCCAATTGGTGAACACCTCAGAATAAAGACCGAAATCATCCTTGACGAGGAGTGGATTCAGCCGATCGGTGCCAAAGGTTGCATATAATTTATATACAAATGGTTCAAATTGACGCTTATTCCAAAAATACTCCGGCCGAAAAATGGCGCCAGGTGTGATCAGCATTCGTTGGTAATTCGTGGCGAAAAAGTCTTCCTCCTCGGATAAATCATAGACGATAGCAGCACAAAGTAAATTAGACAGATTGATAGGATCATATGTAAAATATCCCTTGCGCTGAAATACAATTAATAGACCAATCCTCAATTCAGCCATCTGGTACTGAATCGATTTATAAATATCCAGCCATCCGGTATCATCATCGTTGAGGACCGAAACCAGACCTTGAGAACCAAATGACGTAGATAACAACATAAGTTGAGTTTGGCTCATCGCTAAATTATCTCGATCTCCAATCTTTAATTTCGCGAAAAGCTTTGGATATGATTGATTGATCATATCCGGTATATTACGATTCACCCATTTTTCCTCATAGGCAATTTGCTTTGAAATGCGATTATTAAAATTATCTTTTCGCATCGATGCCCCCTATTTGGCCCAAGCTGATATGTTGACTGTTGATCTGGAAAAATTAATCTTGAAGACAAAGCCGTCGATAGTACTGGCATCTTTAGGTATTTTAAACCGATCAAACAGTTCTTCAGCAAGCGCCTGATCTTGCGGGTCAATATTTTGATATCTCCCTGTCTTTGATGCAGCCTGCGACAAAACATCCCTACTGAAAAAGTTCAAAGAGTCTTGTCTTGTTGACAAATCACCTACACTTCCATTTGATTGATTCGATGCTTTTACTTCAAACACCTCTAAATTGCCTTCCGGATTTCGCGCGACGATATCAAATCCATTATTGCTACCATTTTTGATCGTCCATATATCCGTATAATTCATTTGTCGAAGAGAATTTACCGCCAAATTTTCACCAATCTCACCGATCGCATTTCCATTACCGCGACAAGCATTCGCCAATAATTGCCAAGCTGACCAGGTTATTTGAGCCAAATTCGGATTATTTGTTCCCAAAACATTATTCATTGGGCTGGCAGGCAGTGGGGGATTTGGGACTGTCGGTTCTTCCGAATTA
>CAIOJS010000528.1 GCA_903858655.1 uncultured bacterium
TTCATCAGTAGTGATTTGTTCAACTTCCCAACCAGTACTTAATGGGAGAAGTATTTTTTCTAATGCTTTTAATATATCTTCTTTCATCCTACAAAGGTAATGAAAAATCTATTCCTTCATAAAATTTCCAGTAGAACCAAACTAATAAACCAATCTTTATCCTTCCTTCTCTGACTTAATGTGTTAAACATGTCAATTGCTTTTGAATAGTAATTAATTGCCTCAGGATAATTCTTAATACTTTTATACTCAAAACCTATAGTTTTCAACGCAAGCGAGACATTCAGGGTGTCGTTGATGTTTTCGTAATATTTTAATGATCTGCAAGCAAAGTCGAAAGCTTTGTTATAGTCGCCTGTTTTGGTGGCTAAAAAAGAAAAGTTGAGGCAATAGTAAGCCAATAATGTGTCATTTTTATAAAGGGTAGCCAACTCCATGATTATTTCGGGCTTGACTTCCATGAAACTCACATAATCGTATTTGTTGCAGATAGCCATGATGCTATTTGCTTGATCATCCTTTGTTTTTTTATCTTTTTCCTTAGTATAAGCCGCATACAAACTGTCAATGTTTTGAGCATTTGCCGAGTAAGCACAAGTCACTATGAGTAAAAAAAGCAGTATGTATTTAAAAATGTTTCGTTTCATGAATAACAATTTCTATTCTCGTATGAGTTATATGCAAACTATAGCATCTCTACAAAATTAGAAAGAATTATTCGAACAATAGCAGAAAAACAGATTATTAATAAAACCTTATCAGTTTATATTGTTTTTTAGTACAACGGAGGGAGGCAAGATATAACACAAATACCAATGCTTCAAATTACCAAGCTCCAAATTCAAAGCTCCAAATCAAAAATCAAAAATCAAAAATCTCAAATTCCTTTGTGTCTATGGTAGTTAATTACTTGAAAAATATTACACGAAATTGAAATATTAGACGAATATGTATAAATTTGCACAAAATTATTTAATCAATAAATTCGATGCTAAAATCAGTAACTTCATGGTGGTCAACTTATGCAATGGGCATATCTATCGTTCGCTCTTGTTGCAGCATCGTGTTTTTATTGTTCATTCTGTTATCAACCTAAAATAATTTACATGAAAAAAAGTGTCTTTATCCTTCTGATCTGTTCGGTATTTTTACAAAAAAGTACCTTCTCACAAAACAATACAACCTCCGATGTTCATAAAATGCAATGGTTTGCGGATGCCAAACTGGGCATTTTTATCCATTGGGGAATTTATGCCGTGAACCCAACTTCCGAATCCTGGGCTTTCCACAATAAGCATATTTCTCATGCGGACTACATGAAACAAATCAAGGGTTTCACCGCCAAAAACTATAAACCCGACTATTGGGCTTCGCTGATAAAATCGAGTGGTGCGCGCTATACTGTTATCACGTCCAAACATCACGACGGGGTGGCGCTTTGGGATACCAAAATGAATGATTTGAGCATTCCGAAACAATCGCCTGCAAAACGCGATGTGCTCACGCCTTTTGTGAAGGCTTTGCGCGACCGCAACATCAAAGTGGGACTTTATTACTCCCTCATTGACTGGAGCTATCCTGATTACCCTGGTTTCCTGAAAGATTCATCACGCTATGATGCTGCTGAAGACCCTGTCCGTTGGGGCAAATTTCTGAAGTTTTGTCACGGGCAGATAAAAGAGTTATTGAGTCTGTACAATCCCGATTTGATGTGGTTTGATGGTGATTGGGAACACAGTGCAGGCGAATGGCGTGCAGATTATATCCGCTCACTTATTCTGAAATCAAATCCCAATACTATAATCAACGGGCGTTTGCAGGGATATGGAGATTACGACACGCCTGAACAAAATTTCCCCGTCACTCGCCCTGCATTGCCGTATTGGGAACTGTGTATGACCACCAATGATTCATGGGGCTATGCGGCTGATGAAGATACGAACTTTAAAACGCCTTACGAAATCATTTCCATTTTTGCCGATGCTATCAGTTTAGGAGGGAATTTGTTGCTGGACATAGGACCGAAGGAAGATGGCACTATTCCAAAAGAACAGGAGTATATTTTACAGGAACTTGGGACATGGACCAACAAACATAGTGAAGCTATTTTTAGCACTATCGGTGGTATGTCGCTAGGACATTTCTACGGACCTTCTACGCTATCAAAGGATTCAACAACGCTTTATCTTTTTATTCCCGGGCATGCCAATGGCGATATCACCATTAAAGGATTGAATTCTGAAATTAAAAGCGTAAGTGTGGTGGGAAGCAATACTGTCTTGGATTGGAAACTTGTTGGGAAAATCTCGTGGAGCAAGGTGCCCGGATTGGTATATATTCATGTTCCTGAAAAAGTGAACGACAAATATATGACGGTATTGAAGGTTGAATTGAAAAGTCCGCTGAGTTTGTATGTTGGTAAGGGGGGACTTTGAGAAGGTAAAAGGGAAAAGGTAAAAGGGAAAAGGTAAAAGGTAAAAGGGAAAAGGTAAAAGGTAGAAGGTACAAGGTACAAGGTAAAAGGGAAAAGGTAAATTGAAATGAATATTGAAAAGTATTTTTGGTTTATTATAGCAGTAATGTTATATATTAATGTTGCTGATGCACAAAAATTGGTGTTAGTTGAAAATGGAGTAAGCAGTTTTCAGATAATCACCGGTAAAGATGATGCATCGAAAGACGTATCATTAATTTTTGCCATGTATTTTGCTGCATCTACTGGCGTAAAACTTACTTTTTCAGATGGTAAAAATATTGCGCAACATAACTTCCGGTTTGAGTTGGACAATAAACCTGTTTTTAGTACAATCGCAGGCGACGGATTTATTATTAACACAACATCCACTGATGTTTGCTTTTATGCCCTAACCTATGCGGGGCTGGAATATGCTGTCTTTACCTTTTTAGAAGATTATCTGGATTGTCGTTGCTATAGCAAAAACGTGCTGATAATTCCCAAACATCAGCGGCTGGAAATCCCGCAGATTAATATAACTGAAAACCCTTCCTTCGATTTCAGGGTTTCTTATAACAACAATGCTTTTTACAAGCCTTTCAACAACTGGCAGAAGTTAAGCAACACCCTGCACGACTATAATTCCAAAGGCTGGGACATTTCTAAAGACTGGGGATTGTGGGTGCATACCCTTCATACCTTGGTGCCTCCAGCGGATTATTTTGCCACGCATCCAGAGTATTATGCATTGCGTTCTGGGGTGAGAAATCAGGCGCAGTTGTGCCTCAGCAATCCTGATGTGCTTAAAATTGTGATTAATTCTTTAAGGAAACTTATGGCAGACAATCCCAACGCGAAATACTGGTCGGTAAGCCAGATGGATAATTACGGCTATTGCGAATGTGATAAATGCCGCGCTATTGACAGCATTGAAGGTTCTCCATCAGGTAGCATCATACGTTTTGTAAATAAGGTTGCTGCAGCATTTCCCGATAAAATTATATCAACCCTCGCATATCAGTATAGCCGCAAACCACCTCATATAACCAAGCCCGCTTCCAATGTCAATATTATGCTTTGTACCATAGAGTGCGACCGGAGCAAACCTATTGAAGCCGATACATCAAAAGGTGGTTTTGCAACCGACATCAAAGGCTGGTCGAAAATCACTGACAACATTCTGGTATGGGATTATGTGGTGAATTTCTCCAATTCATTGCTCCCTTTTCCCAACTTCAATGTGTTGCAACCAAACCTTAAGTTCTTTAAAAAGAACCATGCAACCATGATGTTCGAGCAGGGATTTACTGCTGAAAACACCGACTTCACAGATTTGAGGGGCTATTTGCTGGCAAAACTAATGTGGAACGTAAATTTAAATACCGACAGCCTGATGAACGATTTTCTGCAGGGATATTACGGTGAAGCCGCTCCTTATTTGAAAAGCTATATTGATTTGATGACGTCTGAATTACAGAAATCTCATAAACAACTCACGCTTTACGAGCCTGCATCCACTCATAAAGATGGTTATCTGTCGCCTCAATTACTATCAACGTATTTTTCGTTGTTCGATAAAGCATTGAAGGCAGTTGAAAACGATACAATTAAAACAATCAGAGTAGAAAATGCCCTGCAGGGAGTTCGTTATGCCTGGCTTGAGGTTTGCCAGATGATGCCACATACTCCTGATTGGATATTTGAACAAAAAACAGACGGCAGTTTTCAGGTAAAGAAACAAGCACAAACCATTTTAACCGACCTGATTGCTCATGCTAAGCAATATGGACCTCCCATCTTCCACGAAGCCGGAATCCCTCCCGATGTTTATGAAAAGAACATGCAAAACTATTTCAACAAGGGCGTTTCATCAAGTTATACAAAGGTAAAAAGCATTATCTATAAGGAACCCTCATCGCCTTCCTATCCTGCCGATGGTCCCAACACGCTTATTGACGGGGTGTTCGGTACCAACAATTATTTCGCCCTGTGGTTGGGATGGTGGGGAAAGGATATGGAAGCCACGCTCGAACTTAAGGAAACTCATTTGGTGAAAGAAGTGAAACTGAATTGTCTGGATAATTCGCAATCATGGATATTGGCTCCTTCTGAAATTAGTATCAGCTATTCTACCGATGGGAAAACGTTTGTCAACTGTGGCGATTATAAAAATCCCAAAGCCGGTGAGAAACTCGAAAAGCAGATTGTACCCTTTTCTGTTCCAATAAATAACGGGAAGGGCGTTCAGTCGAAATACATCAGAGTATTTTGTAAGAATCAGGGCAAAATGCCAAAATGGACAGGGGTGGTTGATGGCGATTCCTGGATATTTTTAGATGAAATTGAAATAAACTAAATAATGAAAAAGACTTTACTTACACTGATTTCTCTTGTTTTCCTCATGCTTCTCAG
Organism: uncultured bacterium; assembly: GCA_903858655.1. Lineage (GTDB taxonomy): Bacteria > Bacteroidota > Bacteroidia > Bacteroidales > CAIWKO01 > CAIWKO01. The sequence continues at coordinate 4,868 of CAIOJS010000528.1, forward strand.
TATAACCCTGAAAGCCCAGCATGAAGAACAGAAATACTTTCCACCGCAAGATTCGCTGGTGGTTAAAAAACTCAGCCAATGGCAGGATTTAAAGTTCGGGTTGCTGATGCATTGGGGCACCTATTCGGAATGGGGCATTGTGGAGAGTTGGAGTTTGTGTCCTGAAGACGAGGATTGGTGCAAACGCAGAGGTCCGTATGCCAATGATTATTTTAAGTATCGCAATGCCTACGAAAATCTGAAAACCACTTTTAATCCTACCAAGTTTAACCCCGATAAATGGGCTGATGCGGCAAAGAAAGCGGGTATGCGCTATGTGATATTTACATCAAAGCATCACGATGGCTTTTGCATGTTCGATACCAAACTCACTGATTACAAAGTTACCGCTGCCAACTGTCCGTTCTCGTCTAATCCCAAAGCCAATATCCTCAACGAGGTGTTGAAGGCTTTTCGCAACAAGAATTTCCTGACCGGAGCTTACTTCTCGAAGCCCGATTGGCATTGTCCCGATTATTGGGACCCTTATTTTCCTCCATTAGACCGCAATCCGAACTATGATTTGAAAAAATATCCCGACAAATGGGAGAAATACAAGAGCTTCACGGCAGGACAAATCAAGGAATTGATGACGGGATATGGCAAAATGGATATTTTGTGGCTCGATGGCGGTTGGGTGCAGCCCGGAACACCAACTACTCCCACGTGGGGCAAAATTCCCAATGCTCAGGATATTGATATGGATAAGATTGTGAAGATGGCACGCTCCTATCAGCCCGGAATTATTGTGGTTGACAGGGCTGTGGAAGGCGTCAACCAAAACTATCTGACACCTGAGCAACAGATACCCGAAAAGCCTTTGCCCTATCCCTGGGAAACCTGTATGACTATGGCTACCAGTTGGAGTTATGTGCCTAACGATGCTTATAAATCAACGCGGGAGATAATTCACACGCTTTGTACTATCGTTTCGCGGGGTGGGAATCTGTTGCTAAATATTGGTCCGGGACCTGATGGCGATTTCGATACGGTGGCATATCAACGGCTTGATGAAATAGGCAAATGGATGGACGTGAACAGCAGCGCTATATATGGCACGATGCCTATAGCTCCGTATCAAAGCGGCAAAATAGTGTTTACTGCTAAAAAGAATGTGGTGAATGTTATTTATCTTGCTGATGAAAAAGAAAAAGATATGCCAGCAACAATTACTATTAAAGGATGGACGCCTAAATCCGGAAGTAAAGCAACTTTGTTGGGAACTCATAAAACGCTGCAATGGATAACCGTGGATGGAACTACTGAAATAACGATACCTGATGCATTGAGAAAGAATCCACCGACGGATTGGGCGTGGGTGGTGAGGTTTGAGTAGGGTGGGGATTGAAAAAGTTCGTCCGTCATTATAATTAGCATATCAGAATAAGTTTATCGTAATCTTTATTATAGATATACTATATGAAGTATTATAAAAGGAAAAATTTGATTTGAGTAGCATGTCCTCTGCATTGTAACGATATAATCATCAATGATAATTTCATACGCAGTTGTTATCATTCCTGACACCATCCCTATCGCTCCTAACTCTATCCCTATCGTTTCTGAATCAGTACTTGTCGGTCTTGATTCAATCCTTAACGTTCCTAACTCCATCCCTATCGTTCCTGAATCAGTACTTGTCGGTCTTGATTCAGTCCTTAACGTTCCAAGCTCCATCCCTAACGGTACTGAATCAGTCCTTATCGGTACTAACTCCATCCCTATCGTTCCTGAATCAGTACTTGTCGGTCTTGATTCAATCCTTAACGTTCCAAGCTCCATCCCTAACGGTACTGAATCAGTCCTTATCGGTACTAACTCCATCCCTATCGTTCCTGAATCAGTACCTGTCGGTCTTGATTCAGTCCCTATCGTTCCAAGCTCCATCCCTATCGTTCCTGAATCTGTACTTTTCGGTACTGATTCAGTCCTTAACGTTCCAAGTTCAGTCGTTATCGTTCCGGGTTTAGTACTTGTCGGTACAGACTCAATCCTTATCGTTCAAGTCTTAATCATTATAATCAGTAAAGATTTACTTTTATTTCAAAGCGTATATCAGTTTATTTAGTGCACAACAAAATAAATCCAGTCGCCATAATAATAGTTTGAAATGCCATTGCCATAGGCTGCTCTTAAAATGCGTTTATGTGCTGACGTGCTTACAGTAGGAGTTGCCTTTTCTTTAACATTGGTAGTTATTATTCCGCTATACGCTGTGCGGCTAATAGGTAAAATACTTGCTTCCCTAATACCATAAATGCCAGCAACAATTAAACCTTCAAGAACAAACTCACATTCGATGTTAAATAGTAATTCCATCATCACTTCAGGCGGAATGCCTTTGGCACTCGTAATTCCACACTGATGAATATAGCCGGCATGATGAGCTATAGCTTTTGTTCTAATCCACACTGCTCCACCTCCTATAGGTATGGCGCTGAATGTTTTATTGGTACCACTTGATATTTCTTTCAGATAATATCCAGCGTTTAGAACCATATCAACGCCCAAACTCACAATTCCAGTTTCTATGACTTTTGCGCGGGCAGCGGCTTGAATTAGAGATGCATTAGCATTGTAGGCAGTGCAAAATAAATCTACTGTTACATTTACCAACGCTTTGGTGGATTTTGGAGGGCTCGCCTTGAATTTAACATATTCTGAACTCATGTTGGTGCCAAGTGTATGCATAGCAGAATCTGATGTGGTAAGTCCTGCCAATTCCGGAATTGCGGAAGTGTTTTGCCGCGATGCCTTGAATACATTAACGCTATTAGGGCTTTTTGGACTGGCTCCCAATACTACGATTGAAGTGGCTGTTTTATAGTCTGACATAATTGTTTTGCTTTACGAATGAATAAATTATTATGTATAAAGTGTATCAGGTATATCAAATTTTTAAAGATGAAAATCAAATAAATTATTTTATGCAACAAAAGTGCAAATAATAATTGAATCCGCAAAATTAATTTTTACAATTGTTGATAAATTATTTTTATAAAACACAACGATGGTTACTGGTATTCTGTATCTTTGCGAGCTAAAATAATGTCGTAAAAAGAATGTAATCATGAAGAAAATAGTTCCCTTGGTGCTTTTCGTACTGTTTGGTTTTCAGATTAAAGCCCAGATATATAAAGATTCGCTGTCTTCGGTGGAGGCAAGGGTGAGGAATCTGTTGGAGCTGATGACGCCTGAAGAAAAGTTTAGGCAATTGTTTATGATTCCGGGAGATATGGGCAAGGATACGGCTGTTTATAGGAGCGGTCTATTTGGTTTCGAGATTACACAAACGGATAAGGATGCAGATGGGGCTCATCAAATGGTGAAGATGAGTGCGGGGACTTCTGCCGTGAAAACTGCTGAAAAAGTGAATGATATGCAGCGCTTTTTTCGTAATGAAAGCCGGTTGGGCATCCCTGTGATTCCGTTTGATGAGGCGCTGCATGGGCTGGTGAGAAAAGGGGCAACGGCGTTTCCGCAGTCGGTAGGGCTGGCGGCGACATGGGATATTGCGCTGATGCATAAGGTGTCGGGCGCGATTGCGGTGGAGTGCAAAACGCGGGGCATAAGGATGGTGCTGTCGCCGGTGGTGAATGTGGCTACCGATGTTCGCTGGGGAAGAACTGAAGAGACGTACGGCGAGGACCCTTTTCTAGCGGCGACGATGGCTGTGGCATTTGTGACTGAATTTGAGAGAAATGGAATCCTTACGACGCCGAAACATTTCGTGGCAAATGTGGGCGACGGGGGGCGCGATAGCTATCCAATAAACTGGAACGAGCGGTTGCTGAGGGAAATATATCTGCCACCCTTTGAGGCATGTTTTAAACGGGGAGGCTCGCAATCAGTGATGACTGCATACAATTCGCTGAACGGAAGTCCGTGTACTGCCAACGACTGGCTGCTCAATCAATTGCTGAAAAAGGAATGGGGATTTAAAGGGTTTGTGATTTCGGATGCGGGAGCAACAGGAGGCGCTAATGTGTTGCATTTTACGGCGAAAGATTATCCAGAGTCGGCTGCAAAATCAATAAATAACGGGCTGGATGTGATTTTCCAGACTTCTATAGAGCATGAAAAACTTTTTATTCCGCCTTTTAAGGATGGAAGTATAAATGAGAGCACTATAGACAGTGCCGTGGCGAGGGTGCTGCGAATTAAACTCAGGCTGGGACTGTTTGAACATCCTTATGTTGATGCCAGAGAAGCGGGCAAATGGAGTGAAAATAATGAGCATAGAATGATTGCGAAACAGGCTGCACTTGAATCTATTGTGTTGCTGAAAAATGAGAACAAGACTTTGCCGCTTTCGGGGGATATCAGGAGTATTGCTGTGGTTGGGGCGGATGCGGTGGAAGGACGTTTGGGAGGATATAGCGGTGATGGGAATAGTCCGGTGAATATTCTGGAAGGGATTAAAAACAGAGCAGGCAAAGATGTGGAAGTGAGGTATGCCAAAGGATGCGAACGGGAAATGAAGGAATATCAGACGGTGGCTTCGGATTTTTTGTCGTGTACTATGGATGGGAAAAGGCAAGTGGGAATGTTGGGTGAATACTTCGATAACATTACTTTAAGCGGGAAACCGGCAATGACGCGAATTGATGGGCAAATTCAGTTTCAATGGACGCTGTATTCGCCAGACCCTGATAAGTTGACGTATGATTTCTACTCGGTAAGATGGACTGGAAAGCTGAAAGCACCCGCAACGGGGAAGTTTAAGATTGGGATAGATGGGAATGATGGCTATAGGCTTTATGTGGACGATAGTTTGCTGATAGATGATTGGAAAAAGGTTGGGAAACAGACTATTTTGCGGGATTATGCTTTTGAGAAGGATAAGGAATACAGCTTGAGGATAGAGTATTTTGAGCCTACGGGGAATGCGCGTTTTAATTTGGTGTGGAATTATGGGATAGCGGATAATGAGGCAGTTGAAATTGAGAAAGCTGTTGCGATTGCTAAGAGTAGCGACGTGACAATAGTAGTTGCGGGAATTGAAGAAGGGGAATTTCGCGACAGAGCTTTGCTGGGGTTGCCCGGGCGGCAGGAAGAGCTTATCAATAGGATAGCGCTGAGTGGGAAAGCTATTGTGGTGGTGTTGGTGGGCGGCAGCGCGATTACGATGAATAATTGGTTGGCGAAAATTCCGGCTGTGGTGGATGTTTGGTATCCCGGCGAAGAAGGTGGGGATGCTGTGGCGGAAGTTTTGTTTGGGGATTATAATCCGGCAGGAAGATTGCCCATCACGTTTCCGGTGTCGGAGGGACAACTGCCGCTGGTGTATAATCATAAACCTACCGGAAGGGGCGATGATTATGATGATTTGACAGGACAGGCACTGTTTCCATTTGGTTATGGATTGAGTTATACGAGCTTCGAATATACTGGATTCGAAATCGAAAAGCAGCGTTTCGCAGCGGGGGATTCTACAATGGTAAAGTGTATTATTATGAACACTGGAAAAACGGCAGGCGATGAAGTTGTTCAA
>CAIOJS010000529.1 GCA_903858655.1 uncultured bacterium
AAACTCTGTTGTTTGCAGTAGCACCTGTTGAACCATTTAAAGATGACCAAGCTTGGTTGTTCAAAATAAAAGAACTTCCATTCGTCGAACCATCACCAAAAACGTCTGCTTGATTGGTGAAACCAACAAAAGTAACTGATTCGGGTGTGCCTGCAATTAAACCATCTTGAGTAGTCAAAGGAATTCCAAGAGCAGGAACAGCGTTTGCTAAAAGTCCATTAGCATTTACTACGTTGTTCACACCATTATCTTCCGATTTCATAATACCTAAGTTTCCGGCACAAGCACCGCCTACAGATAACCATGAATCTAACATAGTAGTCCATTTAGCAGCATTAGTTTTGCTGAAACCAGGAGTCGTTGCACCATAATCATTGCTATTATAAAATGTAGTAGTAGTAGTCATAATAAGGTTATGGTTAGCAGTTCCATAAGCCATTTGAAATTTATAACCTGGGAGCATATCAGCATAAATTCTCCATGTGATAGAACCAACCGGAAGGGTGCCGTGACCGACACTTCCTGCCGCGTCAGCCGAGGTAGAAATATAGTATTTCTCCACAGTGATGTTTTCCAAGCCATTTTGGGCTTTAGCAAACATAGCAAGGACTATAAGGCATACGCCTAAGAGTATTTTCTTCATAACAAATATGTTTTTAAATGTTATTTCTTATTGGTCTAATTGGTTGAATTTACCAATGAATATACTGAAATCGTTGATGTCAGTGATACCATCATTGTTCAAATCGGTTGGGTTGCCATTTTGCAATTTGCTTGCAACAGGTAACATGAATCCATTGTCAGTTGATAACCAACTTGATTTTGTTGCATCAAAAGCACCTCTGTAGCTAACAACATCAAAGAAACCATCGTTTGGAGGAGTCATTGTGGATGTTAAATTGCTTGAAGGAACAGCATAATATTTGTTAGCTGTGAAATCGGTGTGACCTGAATTCCATGCCCAGTTGTAATCAATACCAGGTACTGAAGCGGGGTGACGGTTGCCATCGGTAAAAAACTGTAAGGTATCAGCAGCAGAAGCAGGAGTTGCATCTTTATATACATAAGGTGTTCCTGAAGTGGTCATGGTTCCTTTGGTAATCCAATAGGTAATGCCATTTGGTGCAGCAATGTTCTTTAAATTACAATGTACAAAGGTGTTGTTTTTTACAACTAAAGAGTGGAATTTTGCATTTTGAGGAGCACCATAACCTGAACCGGTAGGATAGGTTGGGTTTACATAAGCAGTAGTATTGTCAGACCAGTTGTCATAAGCATCGCCGCCTTTACCGTTGCCTGTAGTAGAACGTGCTGTTGAAACATGTAAGCCTGAACGGAAGTTAACGAATACGTTATTTACAAATGTACCTTCAGTTAATTCTTTTGCTTGTATTGCTGCAGGACCTGTGTTATCAGCAGTTGGGTTAATGTGTCCATTGCCAATTAAAGTGGTATTATAAATAAGAGGATGTGAACGATCAAAAGTAGTGCTGCTTCCATTGTCATCTGCGTCAGCTTCATAACCATTGTCGGTGGAGTGTAATCCGGTCAAACTGTCGCCGGCTATACCAAAGCAAAATTGCATTCTGCCCGACCAACCTAAATCGTAATCATAAAAATCATCATCACCATATAATACGGAGCAATGTTTTAAATCAACTGTACCACCAAATAATTCAAAGTTATCATCAGCAGCAGCTACGGTTTCGCAATATTCAATTTTGGTGCCACGACCTAATGAATATAAAGAAATACCATTGATTTCATTTCCGGCTGTGTTGCCACCAATTAAAGCTCCTGCATGACGTACGGATACATAACGTAAGATACCTGAATTGTCATTGTCATTGAATGTAGTAACGATGTTAGCAGGTTGTCCACAAACGGTTGTGATGGTGTCGCCTGCGCCCCAAAGGGTTTTCACTGTGTTGTCAGCACCCTCTATGTAACCAACTCCGGTCCATTTAGCGCCTTTTTTTCCTGTACCATAATTAATAGGATATTGAAGATTGTTGGTTGCCATTCCGCAAATAACCAACCCACCCCAATCACCTACGTTGGTAACCGAATAGGAACCATCCAAAGGATCAGCATAGCCGGTCATGATAATTTTGCAATTGGGTTTGCCATCTGCAACAATTTTTCCACCTCTTTCTACTATCAAGCAGGAAGCTTTCACGGGGTCGTTGGTGAATTTACCTTTAATAACTGTGCCGGGTTCAATGGTCAAGGTAATGCCATAACCTACAAAGATTTTTTTGTCTAAGGTGTAAATTTTGTCACATGTCAGCGTGGTGTTTGTTTGAATTTCTGATTGCTCAGCACTCAGCGTAACAGCTAATGTAGCCAAATCTACTTCTGGACGTGTACTTACGGAAGGACATCCGCATTCTGAGCCATTGTTCAAATCATTGACCTGAGCAAAGCTCGTTGTTATTGAAATCACTGCAATAACCACAGCCGAAATTAAATTCGAAAGTCTTGTTCTTTTCATTTTTTTCATTTTAAGTTTTTAGAAAATTTATAATGATGCAAAATTACTTCGAGAAAAGCATTTGAATGATAAGCTATCGTTATCATTTTTTTACCTAAGGGTTAAATCGTATTAATTTTAGGGGGTGTTTGTAAACTTTATGTTAGGCATTATTGATTATATACTTAACGTTGAATAAACATAGGTGTATCCATCTAAAAGATTGCCGTTTACAAAACATCAAAAGCAATATGCATACAATTAAAAATTCGTCTGCCCAACATAGGATTTTTTGAATTTGAATTTATTTTCAACAAAACAGAAAAATAATTCCATAGATTCTCATTTGTTTTTTAAAGATATTGTCCCTTTGTGAAAATTTTCGGACGCAGCTCTATTTTTTGCTACGCAACATAAAAGCACCCTCGCATTTTATATAATGCTCAATAACAACTATATAAACCTAATGAAACCCTCACATTTTCCCCTTATGTCGGTATCTTTTCTGATGACATCGATGTTACCTTTGTTTACATCGATGTTACCTTTGTTTACATCGATGTTACCTTTGTTTTCATCGATGTTAATCGTGTTTACATCGATGTTACCTTAGACGACATCGATGTTACCTTTGTTTACATCGATGTTACCTTTGTTTACATCGATGTTAATCGTGTTTACATCGATGTTAATCGTGTTTACATCGATGTTAATCGTGTTTACATCGATGTAATCTTAAAAAACATCTTTGCAAAATCGCTTATAAATGGACTCATCCATGTAACATACGCTATCTGAGGCACAAAAAAAAACGACAGCTTGCGACTATCGTTTTTGTTTAAGTTTATAAAAATCTTTGATTTGCTAATAGTAAGTCCTAAAAAAGATTACGACCCGCTGCACTAACATCCCCGAAACGGATGTCATACCTCAACATAAAAAAGGCTTACGAACCCATCCGTAAGCCTCATTTTTATTTAGAAACGATAGCTTAATCTTTCACCAAACGGACACTGAATCCGTACGTTTTTTGACCGTAATATCGAAACACATTGGGCTTGTTGTAGTCCAAATATCTATAAAAAGCTTTGTCTTTTTCCGGTGAAGATGTCCACCAAAAACCTGTTGCAAATGTGGAGGGGTTTCCACAAACCCCATTATACATGCAACATCCACCGCCCAAAGCCGTAAAACCACTGTCATTGGTTCCCCATATAGTGTAAATGTCCGACGAGGTGTTCCACCCCTTCGAGCCTCCATCTATTTTCAGTTTGTTGCCTTCGTTGGTCCCGCGCCAATTCACCTTGTTGGCTTCGTTCGAATTCATGCCCAATGACTCTTCCATTGTAATCCATTCCACATCGCTTGGCACATGCCAACCTTCAGGCGCAATGTTGCGGGCATCATTCACCGTAAACCAATTATATAAATATCCAAACATCTTTCCATGATAGTTTTGAGAGGTTTCGGTGGTGTTATCAATGATGCAATAAGCACCCGAACTTAGATGATTCCAAGTGGCTGAATCGAGCATATAATTTATTTCAGTTACATGCAACACAGAGTCACCATTACGATATCTGCTTACCTTCAAATTTTCTGCCATCCACCATTGATTACCAATCTTTACGGTTTTATACACATTGCCGTCTATGTCGGTCATCGTATCGGTTTGTAAGCTTGCAGGCTTGTCTTTTTTGCAACTACTTATAAAAATCAGGAATAACGCAACTGAGAATATAATTATAGAAAATGAAAACCAATTTTTATTTTTCATAAAGAGAAAACAGACTGTTGAAGTGAGCCAAACGTAAACTATTAATTTTTTATAAAGCGATTGCTTGTAACCGAATTATCAGTAAACATACGTACCAAATAGATGCCGGGCTTTAGATTGGCAATGGATATCTCTTGTGAAATGTCGCCTGAAACTGTACCCAAATTGCGTTCAATTTCTATCTTTCCAAAAGAATTATACACCACGAATTTGGTTTCTACATTATCAATCAAGCTTGTTTCCACTGTGATTTGCTCGTTGGCAGGGTTCGGAAAGAGTTTGATTTTGCCTCTAAATTCTTGTCCTAAATCAGGACAAACAAGGCTAATATCTCTGTCGGCACAATTGCCCGGATAGCAACACAAAGCAGGGACATTCACGTTAGCATCGGGGTTATAATTGCAGGACAATGGATCTGTGCAACCCAACACAATGCGAGTCTTACACGAATCGGGCACACTGCACACATACATATCGCTGTACTCCATAAATGCAGCATCCATACAACCACAATCAGGCGGATATTTTAAATAGGAACTCTGCTTTTCATCGGCTGCAATGGGTCCGCTTGCCACATATTTGCTAATCGTGCCATCAAGTTCTTTGATTTCTACATTCAGTTCGAAGGTGATATCGCCTGTGGTGGTCAACTGTGCCACAAGAACGGTATTGTCATTAGAAGCTACCCCCTCAACACCGGAGTTTTGCAAATAAGCATTGTTGCTTATGAACGCATTGCCAACTTTCAGCGAACCAAATATGGTTGAATCAGCCCCTGAAGCCATATCAGTAAACCCAAAGTCCGACCAATTGCTTGGCAAAGTAGTCATCAACATCATGCCATCTGCTTGTGTCAGCGGCATACCTGCTTGAATATCGTTATTGGTCAACAAACCATTCGCCAAAGCAGCGCTTCCGCCGTCATTGTAGGTTCCGCCCACAAAAGAACCATCCGTATCCTTCGATTTCAACACACCGAAATAGGTGTTGGCAGATGTTTTTGTCGTTTGACCTAATGTCAACCACGTGTCGAGGGCAGCAGTGTTGTTAGCATAATTGCTTTTATTAATGTCTTTTGCGAAAGTTTTGCCGCGGTCTGTATTATTAAAAAAGGGAGCTGTACTCATTATTTTCAATGCATGATTAGCGTCTCCATACACTTTCATCAATTGACAACCGGCACTCATTTGAATATAAATTCTATAGGTTTTCGAACCATGGGCGAGTCCACCTCCCGCTGTATCGGTCGCATCCTGAGCATCGGAAACATAATACGTTTCAACGCTAACGTTCTTTATAGCGTTTTGAGCTTGAATACCTGCTAAGGTGAATAGCGCAACAATAAAAATGACTACTTTTTTCATCTGATTTGATTTTTAATTAATACTATGTACTCGTGTTTTAAAAAGACATTATTGATTTATAATTTCCACGAAACCGAAAGAACATAATTGGTTCCGTATTTATATTTACTGTATATGAGTGTATTGGAATTATTCTTTTTGGTGATAATATCATTCCAAACATTTTTGAAATAGGATTTGTTATCCACATATTCATAAGCACGAACAGTGGAAGCATTCAGAATATCCAGTACTTTTAAACTTATGCTGAATCGCTTGCTAATTTTTTGGGAGATTTTAAAATCCAATAAATGACGAGGCAATTCATAGATATCAGGCTTCGTAGGGTCGGTGATGATAACAAGTTTGCTGCCTTGCAAATTATAACTGATGGTGGCAGCTAATCCAATTTTCTTAGCATTATACGTCAGCATGGTGTTTATCACATAAGGTGCTTGTCCAAACATAGGTCTGTTGCCACCTTTCAAATCAAAGATATGTCCGGCAAGATCATACATGGTGCCGCCCTTCAACACCGTTTGTGAATAAACCATAGTCAGGTTGGCTTTGAATTCAAAGTTCTTCAAAAAATTCTTCTCCCCTTCCACCTCAACACCAAACAAACTCGTGTAGCTTGGATTGTTGATCCATGACAAACAAAATCCCCAATTCGACAATTCAATATGATTTTTCAAACCTTTATAGAACACACTTGCCGAAATATTATCTCCCGATTTATAGTACTTTTCGAATCGCAAATCATAATTGTTTATCTGTACCATCTTAAGTTGCGAGTTACCTTTCACATACGAATTGGATTCAAAATCATAGAATGTGGTCTCCGACAATTCTCTGATGCTTGGTCGAGCCACGGTTTGGCTGTAATTTAATCGCAAATTCATTGGAGCATGCTCATCATTATTTAGTTTGATGATAAGGTTTACACTTGGCAAATAGCTTATCTTTTGCAAATCACCCGGCTGAACATTTACTGTTAATCCCCATACATCAGTAACAATTCTTCTGAAATCATCTTTTTTTAATCCCAAAGAATCAAACAGGAAACAATCGGTATATATTTTTGCATATTCAATCCGAAGTCCACCTGATAGTCTCAATTTAGGCGCCACGGCATAATCTGCCATCACATAACCCGAAATGATATGGCTTTTACCAAAGAAATTATCTAATGGCGTGGCATATTTATTATAATAACCATAAACAGAACGATAGGGAGCACCACCGTTTGGCACGGTAACTATATCATAAAGGGAGTCGGAACTAACGGTGTTTAAAGTTGCTATCGAAGGATATTGAAATCCCGTGCCATTTAAAAATTGATACACATAACTTTTGTTCTGCACATAATTATAGATATATGCACCGCCAAATTTTATCTTTCGAACTACATCTGTTTTCTGCCCTATAGGAATCTCAACAGACGCTTGAGCATCCAAAACATTATCTTTCAAATAACGAAAGTAGCGGGTCAAATCTGTGGGATAGGTGAAATATATAGCATAATCAGCAGGCAAAAAACCTTCCGTAAAATGCAACACATTATTTTTCGAATCGGGAGCGCTACTCTTGCCATTGGTATAGGAGGCATTAAATTCAAGCTTTACTTTCTTTGCAGGAAAATAATGCTCCGACTTCAATTGATAGATAAATTGCTTCCGCGATTCATAAAATTGATACTTTGAAAAAGTAAGTAATGGAGGATTATTAATAGGGTCGTTAGAAGCAGGTTCCACATATTCGCCATCACGAACATTATTTGCACCTATTATATTCGGCATAAACAGAAAAGACAAACTGTGGTTTTTATTAATCTTATAGGCTAATTTTATCAAACCACTCCAACCATTTGTTTCTTTACTATTGGATTGATATTTCGAAAACTTACTCGTTGTGGTATCCGGCAAACTATACTGAAATGAATAGGTGTTGCGAATAGCATTAGGGTCATATTGCGTAGCACTTGAATATCGAAATCCAATGATATAACCTAATGTTCGTCCAAATAGCTTTGTTTGATTACCAATGGAGAAGCTATGACTATAGTTAAAGGGAGCTTTGCTAGTTGTTGTATTCCAATTGTTATTAAATTTCTTTTCCGATCCAACAGCGTTTGCATTGATTAAATCAAATGCTTTACCTTGATATGTAAGTGTGTTATACTGATTTTTTGCATCTTGAAAAGCAATGGGGTCATTCATTTGTGCGTTACCTAATAGCCCTAATTGTATAAGTCCAAGTTTATAATAGGTATCATTCCACGGTGTATTCATGTTAACCCCTAAAGAACTAAAATAGCTCCCCAAACCTAAAGCAACAAATTCTAAATAGGTTGAAGGTGTATTGTTGAATTGTACAAAATCTTTATGGTTATAATCACGAAAGTTATTGTCGAAGCCAAGCCAATCGGTTGAACTTTTTTCAGATGAAAGAACATCTTTAAATGTAGTTTGATTATTATATCCGAATGATGCCTCCGTTGAAATAGACATCGTATCAGGAAAATCCTTTGTTTCTATTGAGATATATGCACCCGCCCAATCGCTAGGCAAATCGGGGCGAGCAGTTTTTGAAATCACAATATTATCCACCAAACTAGAAGGAATAATATCTAATTTAATATTATTGGTAAACGGATCTAAAGTCGGAATACGTGAGCCGTTTATTGTTGTTTTCACATAACGGTCGCCCATTCCACGAACCGTTATCAAACCACCACTATTAGTAGATACACCCGTGATACGCGACACAGCTGAAGCAACACTTGCGTCCCCTGTTTTCTTTATTGTTTCAGCAGAAATAAAATCAATCGTAGAGCATGATTTTAATTTCATAATTTCAAGTTGGGCATCATTGTTCTTAACTGCTTTGGCAGTAACAACCACGCCACCTATTGATTTTATTGAAGATTCTAAAGTATAATTCTTAAGGATAGTTCCTTTAGTACATGTAATAGTGTCCTCAATGGTTTTATATCCAATAAAACTTACAACAATAATTTCAGTGCCCGTTTCGGGAAGCTTTAATGTATAATCGCCTTGTATATCGGTTGTAATACCTGAACTCATTTTTGTTTTTTGATACACGGCAGCACCTATAAGCGTTTCTCCATTATTGTCTTTTATCTTACCTCTTATAATACATTGCCCTGAAACATTAAAAGTAGCCAGAACTAATAAGACAATAAGGATACTAAAGGATTTCATACATCAAAAATTTAGTGCAGTTAAGGCTTTTTCCAAGAGCTATTAATTTTTAACCAGTTTATGCGTTGTTTTTTCACCGTTACAAGAAACTTCTAAGAAATAAATTCCTTTACTGAGCGATGTTAAATCAATGTTTTCTTTGTAATTTTCTATGCCACCATTTATTTTCTTCTGAAAAAGAGTTGTGCCAAGCATATTATATATGGTATAATAATTATCTAAACCTTGATTAGTACCACTAATATCTAAGGTGAAAATTCCATTAGAAGGGTTAGGATAAATTGTAATGGTGGAATTTGAAGCTTTTGTTTTTTTTATACCAACATTTATTGGATCAGAAGCAAAAGACAACCAGTTTCTCTGAACTTCTGCCCCGGTAGCATTTTCAGCCACATATTGTTCTGTACCTCCTGTGGGAGTTCCTATTTGTATATTGAGTTTAAAAGTAAGTTGACCATTAGTAGTGATTTGAGCAATTAATAATTTGTTGGTAGTATCGGGTCCAACTGCTCCTGCCAAACAATACCAAGCACCATTGGTGGTTGTGAATGAATTCCCTAATTGACTCGTAGCATCAAAAACTGTTATTTCAGCGTCAATACCAATAGTTCCAAAAGCGCCGGGAGTTCCTGCAAGCATTCCGTCTTGTTGTGTTAAGGGAATACCTGCTAAGGGGTTGGCATTTTGCAAAATTCCATCGGCATTAACTTCTGTTAAAGCGCCATCATCTTCCGATTTCAAAACACCATAATTACCAACACATGCTGCTCCGGCAGTTAACCATGAATCAAGCATAACGGTATTAAACTTTGCTTGAGATTTACTATAGGTAGGGTTAGTGGCTCCTCTATCTTCATTATTAAAAAAAGAAGTAGTTGTTTTTATTTCCAGAGGATGACTTGCATTGCCATAAGCCATTTGAAAGGTATAGCCTTGTTTCATATCAATAAATATTCTGTAGGTTACCGAACCAACCGGCAATACACCAACACTTGCAGCAGAGTCGGCAGCATTTGAAATATAATACTTCTCAACGATTAAGGAATCGAGTCCATTTTGAGCAATGCTTAAAAATGGTGTCAGAATAAAAATTATTCCAACTAAAAATTGTCTTGTAAAAATTGTTTTCATGTTTTTTATATTTAGTACTTATTTATAAGATAAACCCTTGAATTCTATTTCTTGACCTTGCGGTTTGTTGGCAACAAATTGTATATAGCCCCCTGTTGGAGTTCCTATCTGAACATTCAATTGATATGACAGTTTGCCATCAGTTGTAAGTTGAGCAATCAGCACTCTGTTTTCTGTAGTAGGACCTTTCACTCCTCCCGGTGATGCCCATGCCCCATTAGTAGTTGCAAATCTTTTGGCAGTAGAGTCATTATTAAAAAAAGTCAAATCCAAATTGAAAGGCACGAAATCGGGAAGCACACCTTTTATCAATCCATCCGCTTTGTTTAGAGAAGGACGATTACTTATCAAAGAGAATTTTGAAGTATCTTCCACCCGAGGTATGCCTGTGAAACCTCTACAGGCAGCGCCCATCGTAACCCATGAATCTAAAGCTACATTTCCTTTATTGAGTTTTTTTAAGTCCACATTAAAACCTGTAATGGCATCCGCTTCTATATCATTAAAAAAACGTGTTGAAGTCTCTAAAAAAAGCTCATGATTTTGGTTTCCATAAACCATTTGAAGGTTATAATTGGGTTTCATGTCAATAAAAATTCGATACGTAATAGAACCTTTAGGAAGTGGGCTTGCCGAATGGTTATTATAATCAGAGGTGTCAGCAACATAATATTTTTCAACAATCACATTCTCTAATGCGATGCTATCTTCATGAGTGATTACATAGTTATTTGCCTTATCTTGAGCAAACAAAATGCAATGATTCATTAAGAAAAGTAGAGAAAAAACAGAAATAAATTGATAGAGATTCCCCGCTAAAAAGGATCGTTTGATGAATAATGTAATCTTCATAAATTGCAAAAAAAAGTATTGTATTTTCAGTTTGCAAAATTCCACAAAGAAAACCACTTAGGGGTTAAGTTACTATTATTTTAAGGTTAGGTTAGTGTTAACCCAAATTGATGTTTCAAGATGATTCTCAAAAAGAAATGGAATTCAATAGTGAGCTCTTTTCAAAATCCACAAAGATTAGAAATGTGTCAAGCCTTATTGCGTCACTCGCTCACGATTGTGATATAACAAAGGTTATAAGAAGTTGGCTAAATATTTGATCCGCAATTATGTGAAAGAAAAAGATAAGCTTTCTATAAAAACAGGATGGGAGAAATCCAAACTCAGTCGCAAGGTGAACAGTGACTGTTTCAAGATGAACAGTAACAGTCCCTAATTGGAATAAAATCTATGACTAATTTGGCTTTGACTATCATCTTTAAATATTTTTCATAAAAGTACGTATGGCGGAATCATTTGTAAAGAAAAAATTCGCCAGATTTATCAAACTCATACAAACATTTTATACAATTTGTCTTTGAACAAATATTCAGCAATGGGTAAAATTAAGTGCATCGAATCAATTTATTTAATACTTTTGAATTTAAACTAAAAGCTACATCTTAAATATTCACATCTCGTTAGTATTTACTATTGTATTTTTTGTCAGATTTTTTATTTTTTATCCATTTTTCAATATACATGGAGAAAAAAATAAAAATAAAAATTCTTTTGTTTAGAAAATTATGAGGCATTTTGTATGCAAATTGTATGCAAATAAAAAAGGGTCTCAGATGAAAAACATTCTGAAACCCTTGATTTTGTTGGTGGGAGTTACTGGATTCGAACCAGTGACCCCCTGCTTGTAAGGCAGGGGATATAGTGTTTCATATATTTTTATAATTATTTAATTGCGTTTATATTCAACCTTTTAGTATCTTTGCAAAATTAAAATGAAACAAAATAAATCGTTTATTTTCACCATTTGTTTAAACCATGTTTAAACCAGAATAATTTTTTTTATGGGATCAGTAAAAATTAATCTATTTAAAAGTAAAAAATATAAGGATGGACGCCATCCGATTATGATTAGGATAATACAGGAAAGGGATATTAAATACATCAATACGGATGTTTCTGCTTTTGAAGAAGAATGGGATAGCAAAAGTAATCAAATCAATGAACTCTATAAAAAGAAGTTCAAGCTAAATAAAATCACATTTGATACTATTAATCTCAATATAAGCAATCTCTATAATAAGGTGCGAGGAATAATTTCTAACTTAGACAATGCCCGTAGGCCATATTCCTTGAATGATATTTTGAAGCATTTAGAAAAAGTAACAAAGCCACTCGCTTTTTGTGTATATACTCAAAAACTAATAGACGATTTGATTGTTTCTGGGAAAATAGGAAATGCACTAAATTACCAAACTGTCAAAAATAATGTTTTGTTGTTTACAAAAAACAAAGATATTGTCATTGAAAAAATTAATTATAGGTGGCTGTGTGATTTTGAAAAGTTTCATTTAAGCAAGCCGTCTAGATCAATAAAAGGGAATCCAGTTAACGGGCTTAATGTATATATGAGAGCTATCAGAGCAATCTATAATAAAGCAGTAAAAGAAGGACTTGTCGCAGATGGCATTAACCCTTTTGGCAAAAACGGCTATGAAATTCAAAAAGCTCCAATTGTTAAAAGGGCAATTACTAAAGAAAAAATTGATGCCATTAGGAGTTTGGATTTTCCAGAAAATACTGTTTTTTGGCAAACAAAAAATTATTTTTTATTCTCCTTTTATTGTCGGGGAATTACTTGGGTTGATATTGCCCATCTCAAACGTGCCAATATTCTTGACGGTCGTATTGAGTACGTGCGCATAAAAACCATGAGAAAAAATGCTAAAACATTTTCAATAAAGATTACTCCGCAGATACAAGAAATATTGGATTATTATTTGATAAACAATATTCGAAATGATTTTATATTTCCAATTATCAAAAGAAGCGACTTAATCGGCCAAAGGAAGGATATAAAAAATGAACTTAAAAAATTCAACAAGTATATTAAAAGAATAGGAAAAATGTGTGGCATAGAAAAAAACATGACAAGTTATGTTGCTAGACATTCCTGGGGTACCATCGCAAAAAAAGAAATGCATATTTCTACTTCCTTAATTTCGGAAGGTTATGGGCATAAGGATGAATTGACCACTAAAGCATATCTTGAGGATTTTGATTATGAAGATATTGACATTGCCAATAGTTTAATTACAGATTAAATTTATGGAAAATAATATACGTGATATTAAGTCTTTTTTAATGTACGACCTTTCTTCAGAAAGTCCATTATGACACCTTGATTTATTCTTTAAATTTAAAAATTGTCCATCAATAAGACAACTAATTATGGACAACAATTGGAAAATGTTAGTGACCAAAAAAACGTCTGCTAAAAAGGAGCAAAATACGATTACCTAAGTCAACACGTTTTGAAGATTATTTGATTCCTCCCCCCCTTATTTTTCCTGAATATTCTCCTGCTTTTATAAATATTACGTTTGCAACGTTCATCTTGCCTTTAATTCAAACATATTAATTGACTATTTGATGCCTACAACAACTTTAGTTATCTATTTGTTCAACAAATAAACATGTGTCTTACAGCTAGACACAAGCATCTGCCAATACTGTGAAATAAAAAGTCCAGTCGCTAAACCGTCAACCGTTATAATAGTATTCAGAAATGGATTCCCTTTTTAATTTATTTACTATTGCCGATTTTCCAATACTAATTCAAGTGTAAATATTTGTTTTATAAGTAGGTTACATATTAGCATACCCTTAAAATCTCACTTTTTGCAATACTAAATAAACGAACAAAACTGCCATAATTAGCCGTACCTTTGTTGCATTAATCTAAAAAAAGCATGGAAGAAAAAAACGAAAAACCCGAACCCAAAATTCCCGGATGGCTGTCTGAAATAGAAACACAACAACTATTAGGATGCAGAGGAACAAAATTATGGCAAATGCGATCAAAAGGACTACTTAAATGGATTAAATTTGGCTCAAAGACCTTCTACAAGCTAAGCAGTATTATTGATCTGCTCGAATCCAATATGGCTAATTAAAAGATTAGCATTCCTGTCATTTTTATTTAAAAAGAAAAATCTTATAAGTAATATAAATTAAAACCAAAAAATATGTATAAACAAACACTAAACCGAGAATCAAACCACTATAGGCGTTGCCCAAACTGTGATATTGAGCTAATGGCAAATCATGGAAATCGCAAGTTCTGCAGCGATAAATGTGGCGATGACTATAACAACAGGGGGAAACAAATAATAAAGTCTATGATTCCACCCGAGGTTCCTAAAATTGAGACCATGATCACTCCAACGGATCATAATACTTTTTATGTAAAAAAATGTATTGAGATTCTTTGGCAATGTAAAATTCCTTTTGAGGGCAAGAGGGTTTCCTTGCAAACGCTGCGTGAAAAAGGCTGGGAGCGGTTTGATTTCCCGTGGAATGGGTTGGGCTGTCATTGGGCGTGCTGGCAGTATAACCTTTTTTTCTGATTTGACAGGCAGCTATCCTGGCTGTGTGGAACCACACAGTAGACTGGCCT
>CAIOJS010000530.1 GCA_903858655.1 uncultured bacterium
GTTTTTCTTGCACTTAGCATTGATGGTTCCAAAGAAACCCATAATAAAAACAGAAGCAATTCTTATGAAGATATTGATATTAATTTTTTTGTTACAAATTATCCATCTGAACATGCACGGGCTACTTTATACCCTAATTCAATAAAAAATCTCTCAACAGATATTTTACACTTACATAGTTTGGGGTTTAAACATGTTGCTGCGGAATTTGCAAATGGTATCACCTGGGACCTAGACAATGTTAAAAACGACTTTGAAATTGAATTGCATAAATTATGCGATTATTATATAGCAAATCCTGAAATAAAAGAATGCTCAATATTTGACATGAACTTGCCCAATATTTTACATGAACAAAATAAATTTAAACAAATTTGTGGGGCAGGTACTAGTCTGATTTCATATGATATTTTAGGTAAGAAATACCCTTGTCATGTTTTTCAACCGAATACAGCAATCCATTCTGAAACAAAAGAAATAGATAAAATTGATTTTTGCAAAATCAATGATTTTAGTGATCCTGAATGTAAAAATTGTAGTATTACAGCAATTTGTCCAAGTTGTTATGCTATGAATTTTATATCTAATCGCAATCTTTTACAAAGAGATAAAGCATTATGTGATCTTATAAAGATTCGCGTATTAGCTACTTCATACCTTAGAGCAATTAAAATTCAAAATAATTCAATAAATTTAAAACCAAATGAAAAATATCAAACTATTGAAGCAATTAAATTAATACAAAACAATTTTACAAACAATTAAATTTAAAACGGAGGATTTATTATGAAAAAATTCAAATTATCAAGTGTTACAGTTGAAAAACTTGACAAAATTAGTGAAGACCTTTTAATGGGTAATTCAGATGTTGACTTTAAAATGCCAATTGAAAAAATTGTCGCAAAGAAATGCCATGGTTGTACAGGTTATTGCGGAACTTTAATTTAAGCCCTTTTGGCTAAAGTCCTCTTCCGTTCAATCGGATTTAGTACAGCACAATCAGAGTGCTTCACAAAACAAAAGGCTTGCCTCAATATGTGGTAAGCCTTTTTTAATGCTTTATTTTTCCAAACTTTTCGCTGCTATGCAATTCATCTGATGACTTGAAGTCATCAGATGATTTCGCCACAGCAACAGCACCAAACAAAACTTTATTACTTTTCCCAACAGCCATAAACTAATAAAGTAAAGGGATACGGTGCATAATTCCGGTTATTAAAGTAATAAAGTTTGAAATCCCGTTCGGCGGCATCCTCTACCTTCGTTGGAAATAAAATAAGGCTCTACATCTACCCAAAACCTAAATCAAAATTCTTAAATCAAAAATCAAAAATCACAAATCCCATCCCCCCTACTTCTTCAAAGGATACTTATCATCCAAATAAATCCAAAACAGGGGTTTGTAGCCTTTCACCTCGTTGCTGTCGGCATACATGGTGATGGCGGGAGCAATGCCCACCACCTTTTTCTCCATCGTGAAAGCCTTTTCGTCGAAATACCATTCTTCCAAAAATGTGATACGATGGATGTTTCGGCGTTCGAGTTTCTGCACGATGACGGTGTCATAATCGTTGTAAGGCGCGTAGGTGCGCGTCATGATAACGGTGTCGGATTTCACCATGATGTGGCTGATTTGCTCTTTGGTCAGGGGGATGTTGTCCTCATAGTCATACGCTTTCACTTTGCCATCGAAAGCCGCATCCAACAGCAGGTTCACAAACTTCTCGCGTTTGGGTCCTTCCATGTTTTCTTTATACCATTCGGCGTCGTCGCCATAAGGGCTTTTTATAAACACGGGATATTGGATGCGCTCGGTCAACACGGTTTTGCCGTCGGTGGACGAGGCGTTTTTGCAGGAATGGCTCGCCACCATACACATCAGAAGCGCCGAAATCAGCATAAGTTTTTTCATAACAATGGGATTAAAATTTCACAGACTGCAAATTTATTAAATTAATGAATCGCTCCCACCGGAAAAAAGTTTATTTATGGCGGAAGCATATTTTTCCATGATATAATTGCGTTTGATTTTCAAGGTGGGAGTCAGCTCGCCGCTGATGCTTGTCCATTCGGTTTCCATGATTTCCCATTTCTTTATCTGCTCGGTTTCGCCGAAAAAAGTGTTGTAGAAATCCATTTCTTTCTTGTAACGTTGTTTGATGCGTGGCAAATTAATCATCTCCGAATTGGTAGTGTAGGCGATGTCTTTGGTTTCGCACCAAGCTTTTAAATCCGTGAAGTCGGGAACGATGAGTGCGGCGGCAAACTTCTGATTTTCGCCCAACACGATCATCGAATCAATGAAAGGCGACTCCTTAAACTTATCTTCAATCTGACTTGGGTTGATATATTTGCCAAAGGAAGTCTTGAACAATTCCTTTTTCCTGCCGGTGATGCGCAACTGTCCTTCGGGTTCAATTCTGCCCAAGTCGCCCGTGTGGAACCATCCCTCGGCATCTATCACCTCTTTGGTCAATTGCTCTTCCTTATAATAGCCCTGCATCAAGCCAGGACCTTTGGTCAATATCTCCCCATCCACATCAATTTTCACTTGAACGCCTGTCAAAACGGGACCTACGGTTCCGAATTTCACGCCATCTTTTCCCAAGGTATTCACGGCAACCACGGGCGAGGTTTCGGTGAGTCCGTAGCCTTCCAACACGGGGATACGAGCTGCCCAAAAGATACGGTTCAATCGAGGCTGCAAGGCGGCGCCGCCCGAAACAATCACGCGGATGTTGTCGCCCAATGCTTCGCGCCATTTCTTAAACACAAGGATGTTGGCAATCTTCAATTGAAATTCATACCACCAACCGTTGGCTTTATACATCTCATAATTCAAACCCAAATCCACCGCCCAAAAGAAAATCTTCTTCTTGATGCCTGTGAGCTTGCGCCCTTTTTTGATGATGCGGTCGTAAATCTTTTCGAGCAAGCGGGGCACCGTTGACAGGATGTCGGCATGAATTTCGCGGATGTTGTCGGCTATAGTGCCCATGTTTTCGGCATAATAGACCGAGACGCCGACATATTGATACATATAGTTGAGCATACGTTCGTAGATATGACACAGCGGCAAATAGCTCAACGCCTTCGACTCAAAGCCGATGGGCGGCACGCTCGATGTGGCGATAGCATTGGAAATGATGTTGGCATGAGACAGCATGACGCCTTTGGGAGTGCCCGTAGTTCCCGAGGTGTAGATAATGGTGGCAAGGTCTTCGGGCTGCACAGAGTCTTTGATTGCCTGCAAGCGTTCGTGGCAGGGGTTTTGCCATCCTTGGCGGATGAGTTCGTTGAGATGGTTGAAGCCGTAAAGGTTTTTGAAGGTATATATTGCCTTCAAGGTCGGGACTTCGGGCATCATCTGTTTAATCTTTTTGAACATATCTTCGCCCGCCACAAACACATATTTGATTTCGGCATGATTCAAAATGTATTTGTAATCGGCTTCGCTGATGGTGGGATAAATCGGCACGTGGATAGCGCCCACCTGCAGGATGCCCATATCCAGGAAATTCCATTCGGGACGATTGTAGGTGATGGTGGCGATTTTGTCCCCCTTCTCCACTCCCAACTGTAGAAATCCATAGCTGATATAGTTCGATATATCAATATAGGATTTGGTTGAAAACTTCACCCATTCGCCTTCTTCTTTTCCAGCAAGGGCATCTTCTTTCGGGAACATCTTTTCGTAGCGTTCCAACAAATCAAAAATACGGGTTGCGGTCATAAGTAATACTATTTATGTTAAACGTATATATTCAATGTTATATCTTTCGATAGGTATGACTTGTGTTCGCTTGCGCGGTAGGCACCACTATCATATCGTTGATGTTGACATGGGCGGGCAAGTTGGCAGCATAATACACCACGTCGGCAACATCTTTGGCTGTCAGAGGCGTGAAACCTTCGTAAATCTTGGCGGCAGCCGCTTCATCTCCATGAAAGCGCACCAAAGAGAACTCGGTTTCGACGGCGCCGGGAGCCACTTGGGTTACTTTGATGCCGTACTTCAATAAGTCAATGCGCATGCCTTTGGTGATGGCATCCACGGCGGCTTTGGTGGCGCAATACACGTTACCGTTCAGATAGACTTCTTTGCCTGCGATGGAACCGATGTTGATGATATGTCCCGCGTTTCTTGCGATCATCAGAGGGATGATGCATTTGGAAACATGCAGCAATCCTTTCAGATTGGTGTCTATCATCCTATTCCAATCGTTGATGTCGCCGTCTTGTATGGGTCCGAAGCCGGCAGCCAAGCCTGCGTTGTTAATCAAGATGTCAATCTGCGACCATTCTTGTGGTATTGAATTCAAAGCCGCTTGTGTTTCTTCAAAATTGCGCACGTCGAAGGACAAGCAAAGTACTTTAGATTTATATTTGGATGAGAGTGCTGAGGCAAGTTTCTCCAATCGTTCTTGACGTCTTCCCGTGAGGATGAGTTGGTAGCCGTTTTTGGCAAAGATGTGGGCACATGCTTCGCCGATTCCTGATGTTGCACCTGTGATTACTACTGTTTTTTTGTCGTTCATTTGGTATGTTGTTTTTTAGTGAAGTCAAAGGTATAACTGATGCCCGCCGAAATCCAACGCCCGGGCATGGCGATGTTGCCATAGTCATAATAACGAGCATCAAAGATATTATTGCAGGCAAAAAAGATATCGAAGTTGAGCGGGCGCCAAAAGAGTTTAGCGTCGAGGGTCGAGAAGCCATGATAGGGGGTTTCTTTGCCGTCGGAGAAGTTAGTGTAGGTGCCGTTGCGGTCGTTGAAGGCATACACAAGGCTGATGCCGACCTTTTTGTAGAGCCGTGCGTTGATGCCAAGGGTGAGTTTGTGTTTCAGATAGTCCATAATATAATAGGACACATATTCGCCGCTGCTTTTATCAGAATTGAGATAAGCATAAGCAATATCAATGCTGTTGATGGGGTTATGGGTGCATTTGAATTGGCTAAAGTTGAAGGTCATCGCGGTTTCGATGCCACACGTTTGCATCTTGGTGAGGTTGGCGCTCTCCCATTTGGTGGAATCGGGATTCTTCACCCAATCAATGAGGTTTTTGCCGTAGCGATAGAAGCCTGAGAGGTGAGCATAGAAGCCCTTGTGGAAGAATTTCAGTCCTGTTTCCACGGTATAAGCTTTTTCGGGATGCAGATTGGGGTTGCCGCGGTTGGTTGGACCTTGATAGTAGAGGTCGGTGAAGGTGGGCAGACGGAAAGATTTGTTGGCGGAGAGATACCATTTTATCCACGGTTTGAAGGCAATGGCAAGGTCTAAGCCCGGGCAGAAGTCGAACTGAAAGGCATCGTTATAGTTTGCCAACAACCCAAGAGCGATGGAGAATTTCTTCACGTTGTATTCATGTTCGAGGGCGACGCTGACGTTGTTGCGCTTGCCGCTCTTGGTGAAATAGCCTTGGGAGTCCATCGCATCCGCAAGGGTGTCGCTCATGAGTGTGCCGAGCACATTGCTGTAAATCTTCTCCACGAAATATTCGGCTTTGATGCCTGTTTTCCCCGCAAGGGAATTAAATTGTATGTTGATGGAGCTGCCCAACACATCCGTGAGGTGATAGTTATGGTTCTTATACCAAGCGGGTGCCTTGTCGCGGAAGAGTTCGAACCTATCGTGATGGCGGCGCCAATAGAGTTGGGGGGTGATTTTCACCTTGCCCGCGGAGGAAAACTGCAGGCTGCTGAAGGCGGTTTTGGTGTGTTCAAATTCGTTGGGATACTTGGAGGAATAGAAGCTGTTGGCGCCAAAAGCCTTGTCGGCGTAGCCCATCTGAAGGGCAAAGATGCCGAAAGTTGCGTAATAGCTGCCCGAATAGAAGCCCTTCAAGACTTTAGCATCGGTGTTCGCCGTGTAGCCTGTGGAATTCTTCCCCGAAAGGGAAAGGAAGTGGGAGGTTTTTTTAGTGGCGAAGCCGCCCGAAATTGCCCCTTGATACATGTCGGCGCTGCCGAGATTGTTGTTGAGTTTATCGTAAAGGTCATACATGCTGCTACCAAGGCTAAGCTTGAGATAGTTTTTGTCGGGCACGTTGGTGATGATGTTGATGATGCCGCATAAGGCATTGGCACCATAGAGGCGAGCCCCCGAACCCTCGAGGATTTCGATGCGCTCCACTTGGCTTAGCTCTACGGGGATGTCCATGTTGTGATGCCCCGTTTGGGGGTCGTTGAGGCGGACGCCATTCAACAAAATTAAGGTCTGTTCCAAAGAGCCGCCCCGAATACTTACGTCGGCTTGCACTTCGTCGGCACCGCGTTTGCGTACGTCGGCATTCATGGCGTATTGCAGCAGTTCGTTGATGCTTTGCGCCGGCAGGTTTTTGATTTGTTCTTTTGTAATGATTTGTACGACACGTCGGGAATCCATATAAAATGAGGAAACACGGTCGGATTGTATCACCACTTCGTCTATCAGTACGGTGTCTTTTTGAGCATATCCCGCCAAGGTGAGTAGCGTCAACAAAAGGCATGGAAGGGTACGCAGTATCTTCATTTGATATAATTTTCTACAAAAATAGTTTTTTATTCCCTTTTGACGTGACGAAATGATTTTATCATGGGCTTAATTAAGTTTTTTTAACTTTTCCGCGAAAGCGAGAAGAAAAAAGAAAAAGTTATATGCGGGTTACATCCCTTTGCCAGAGCAGCCTGCGGACTTCATCCGCGAAAGCGAAATTCTTATTTGGCGTTTTATCCAATATTAATGCGTATCTTTGCACAAAAATAATATTACGAACATTTCCCTCCCTACGACAGACTGGTTTTTGGTTCTCTAAAAAATCTACTTTAATTTACTTATGCCTTTTAAATCTTTAAACATCATCGAACCTATTTTGCAATCTATTGAGCAAGAAGGTTACAAAACTCCTACGCCTATACAAAAAGAGGCGATTCCCATCGTGCTATGCGGCATTGATTTGTTGGGATGTGCCCAAACCGGCACGGGAAAGACCGCCGCATTTGCTATTCCTATTCTTCAGTTGCTATATGAGAACAAAAGTTTTGACCGCAAGCGCAAAATCCGCAGTCTTATTGTTACTCCCACCCGCGAACTTGCCATTCAGATTGACGAAAGTTTTAAAGCCTACGGTCGCTTTTGCGGCTTGACGAGCACGGTGGTGTTCGGTGGCGTGAATCAGAACCCTCAGACCGCTATTTTGCAACGCGGGGTGGATATTTTGGTGGCGACTCCCGGGCGTCTGCTCGATTTGATTGATCAACGTTTTATTTCGTTGCACGATGTGGAGTTTTTTGTGTTGGACGAAGCGGATAGGATGCTCGACATGGGCTTTATCCACGACGTGCGCAAGATTATTGCCCTGCTGCCGCGCAAGCGTCAATCGCTGTTTTTCTCAGCGACGATGCCTCCCGAGATTGTGAAACTATCGAACACGATTCTCCACGAACCGCAGAAAGTGGAGGTGACTCCGTCGGCTTCTACGGTGGATATCGTGAAACAATTTGTGTATTTTGTGGACAAAGGGAATAAGCCCGCGCTGCTTGTTGACCTGTTGCAGGACAAAAATATCAAGACAGCCTTGGTTTTTACACGCACCAAACACGGCGCGGACCGCGTGGTGAAAATGCTGATAAAAAATAAGATAAGCGCCGAAGCCATCCACGGCAATAAAGCGCAAAATGCACGCCAACGGGCGCTGGCAAATTTCAAAGCGAAAACAACCCGCGTGTTGGTTGCTACGGATATCGCCGCGCGCGGCATTGACATTGAAGATATGGAATTTGTGATTAACTATGAGTTGAGCAATATGCCCGACACCTACGTGCATCGCATCGGAAGGACGGGCAGAGCGGGCGCGAAAGGCACCGCCATCTCGTTTTGTGAGGCCGAAGAGAAAGCCTATCTGAAAGATATTGAAAAGCTGATAGGCAAACGGATTCCCGAGGTGGAAGACCACGCCTATCCGCTGATTGACCATCATCCCGTTCCTGCTCCCAAGCAGCAGCGGGGACCGTCGAATCGCTCAGAACGCAGCCGACCAAGCTCAGATACGCCCGCGAAAACCAATCAGAAGAAATGGTTTGGGAAGGCGAGGACTGGGGCGCGGTAGGCACTTAGCGAGTTTCTGTTTGGGGTTTTCAGGCTGAAGCTATTTGCGATGGGCAAGACCCAAGATCCGCAGGAAAAGATCCAAATCCCAAATTCCAAATCCCAAGCTCCAAGGGCTTCGCGACGCGTGGAGATAGATTTGGACTTTGGGATTTAACTTTTGGTATTTGAAGCAAGGAAAAAGATCCAAGCTCCAAATTCCAAATCCCAAGCTCCAAGGGCTTCGCACCAAGTGGAGATTGATTTGGACTTTGAGATTTAACTTTTGGTATTTGAAGCAAGGAAAAAGATTCAAGCTCCAAATTCCAAATCCCAAGATCCAAGGGCTTCGCGACGCGTGGAGATAGATTTGGACTTTGGGATTTGGAGCTCGTGATTTGATGCTTTGATTTTTTTTCTTGGGATTTGAAGCTTGAAGCTTGGAATTTGAAACCTTCCCTTTGGGTCCTCCTCCTTGGTATTTGATATTTGGAATTTGGTATTTGGAGCTTAAAACTTAGCATTTGAAGCTTGAAGTGTGAAACTTGGCGGTTCCTCCTTGGTATTTGGTATTTGGAATTTGATATTTGGAGCTTAAAACTTAGTATTTGAAGCTTGAAGTGTGAAACTTGGCGGTTCCTCATTGGTATTTGGTATTTGGAATTTGGTATTTGGAGCTTAAAACTTAGTATTTGAAGCTTGAAGTGTGAAGCTTGGCAGTCCCCCCTTGGTATTTGGTATTTGGAATTTGGTATTTGGAGCTTAAAACTTAGTATTTGAAGCTTGAAGTGTGAAGCTTGGCGGTCCCCCCTTGGTATTTGGTATTTGGAATTTGGTATTTGGAGCTTAAAACTTAGTATTTGAAGCTTGAAGTGTGAAGCTTGGCGGTTCCCCCTTGGTATTTGGGATTTGGAATTTGGTATTTGGATCTTAAAACCGAAGATTATAAATAGGAAGTTCGTCAATAGCCATGTGCCTCTGCTCTCAAGCTTTCCCCTTTTTCTTCTTAGAAACGCCCTCGCCCTTCGCCGCGGCTTTCGGTTTTTTGCCCGAGGGGGTATTATAGATGACGTACTCCTTATATTTGACATCGCTGCGGGTAAACCAGTAGTCCTTGCCGCTCGCGAACAACTCGGTGATCATCGCGTACAGCTCGTTGGCTAACATCAGGCGCTGGACCGTAGTACTTTTGCGCTCGAACTTAGCATCTTGCTGCTTGTCGTAAGCTTCGTCGAAGTTCAGAACGGTAGTTTTCAGCTCGTCTATCATCGCTTGAGTGACGCCTTTGAGCAGCAGTTGCTCGAGAAACTGCATGGCGCGCCTCACCACCCGAAAACCGCACTTGATAAGCTGCAACTCGTTCATCTCATTCAAACCACGGGTGCCGAAGAGTATCCACGTGGGGCTGTCCTCCTTAAAAACCTGCTTCACCTTCACCATCATGGTGCGGATGCCGACTTTTGTCTCGTTGAAGTACTCAACTTTAGTCTCGTTGCGGTCCATTTCCTCGCCGAGAAGCTCATTATCTTTAGCGAAGTCCCTTATGTCATTATTGCGATTCTCAATCGCATTGATAAAGTCTATATCAATTCCATACGATAATAATTCGTTTATATCGCGTGTGCCAAATTGAACGGCGTCCATTGCTAAACCGCTCAATTTGGATAAACTAAACATGAAGCTAGGCTTCAATCTTTTGTTCTCTACATTCATTTTTCTCTTCTGA
>CAIOJS010000531.1 GCA_903858655.1 uncultured bacterium
CATTGAAGATCTTGTCTGGAAAATAAAAACTGAATTTGCTGGTGGAGATCGCCTCCTAGAATATTGCCTTGATAATCTAAAAGGGAAAAAGGAAACTCTATTCAATTTCTTCGCCGCACTTAAACGAACAGATGCCAAACCAGAAAAGACAATCAAAGATTTAAAAACGGAAATAGAATCTATTTCCGGAGACAACGCAAAAAAGCACGATCTTATCCCGTATATTGAAGCCGGAATTTCACAACTTGAGACAAATGCGATATTTGAAGAATCGATAAAAGGGAATGATGATTCCGCTGTTGCTGGATTGATTGTGCGGCTAAATAA
This sequence comes from uncultured bacterium, assembly GCA_903858655.1. Lineage (GTDB taxonomy): Bacteria > Bacteroidota > Bacteroidia > Bacteroidales > CAIWKO01 > CAIWKO01. Next base: position 328 of record CAIOJS010000531.1, read on the forward strand.
TTCAGATTGGGTGAAAAAGGGGCTTCAATACGTCGATATTGAAAATGCAGCTGAGTCGATGTGCCCCTTTTGCCAAAGCCAAACAATCACGAATGCGCTTGTAGCCGAAATAAAAGGGTATTTTGATGAAACTTATGAGCAAAAACTCAAATCCATTTCATTGATCCATGAATCGTATTTATCATTAAGAAGCAGGATCCCTGCAAAATCCACCTATCTTGCCAATTCGTTTATTTCTGAATCGCCAGAGGGGTTCGAAGCTCTTTACGAATCGCTTCGTTTGATTTTTGAGCTGAACACTCAAACAATTGAAGCAAAACGGGATTCACCAAGCAAAATTGTGCCTTTGCAATCAAGCGCAGATTCAATTGCAGCCATTAACAGCTATATAAAAAGCGTCAATGCTAGAGTGTCAGCCCATAATGCAAAAATAGACGCGCTGGAAAATACAAGAAAAACGATCAAAGATTCATTCTGGGAAATTCAGCGATGGGATTACGATTCAGCGTTATCGTTGTATGCGGGTGAAATTACAGAAATCAAGGCGAAGATTAAAGATATTGACGCTTCATTAGTTGGCTATGATCAGCGCATTTCTGAAATTGAGAAACAAATTTCAGAGCTTCAAAAATCGACAGTAAATCTCGAAGAAGCCATGGATAACATTAGGGATGGCCTTCTTGAACTAGGGATTGATTCCTTCACCATTGTGAACAGCGGAAAAAACCAGTATAGAATAGTTCGAAACGGACGAAAAGAAGGCGCCTTTCAGACGCTCAGTGAAGGCGAAAAGATGATTATCAGTTTTCTATACTTTAGAGAGTTATGCAACGGAATACAAAATCCTAACGAAGCCCCAAAGAAGCGAGTTATAGTTATTGATGATCCGATATCTAGCTTGTCGCATATTTATGTTTTTAATGTCGGTCGCTTTATCAAAAAGAGCTTTTTTGAAAATGCGACATACGAACAAGTGTTTGTGATGACGCATAGCCTGTACTTTTTTTATGAATTAACTGAAACAAATCATGATAAACGAAAAGACTCCCAACGTCTGTTTCGGATAAGCAGAAACACCGCAGGCAGCCAAATCCTTGCTATGAAATACGAGGAAATTCAAAGTGACTACCAAGCTTATTGGCGAGTCATCAATGACCCTCAGCAATCGCCGGCTTTAATTGCAAATTGCATGAGGAATGTTGTCGAATACTTTTTCAATTTTATCGAGAAGAAAGATTTTGGCAACGTTTTTCAAAAACCAGAATTTCAAACGAATCGATTTCAGTCATTTTATCGATATATGAACAGAGAGTCACATTCTCTTGGTCAAAACATCAATGATATGAAAGAATTTAATTACGATGACTTTAAAGAAGGGCTGAAGATGTTGTTTATAGATAGCGGCTATGAGGAGCACTATAAAACAATGTCCAAAAAATAAAAACGAAATATGTGAAAGACTGCCAGCGCGACTACGTAATTATATCTAACGGACTCATTTCAAGGAGAAAAGTATGACAAACAAAAACGACAAATGCTATGTTTGCGGGAAGCCTGCTACAACCAGAGATCACATTCCGCCAAAATGCATATTCCCGGAATCTAAAGATATCCCTGGAACAAAATACAGAGATAATCCAATAATTGTTCCAGCATGCGTCGAGCATAATTGTTCACGTTCGAGCGATGATGAGTATTTTGCCCAAGTAATATCGGTTGTGTGGGGCAACAATGACATTGCCGAAAAACAGTTTGACACCAAAATTCTTCGTTCATTCAATAAGGAGCCAACAAAATCCATCAAATTAGCGAATGGCTGGATTGATGTAGAAATTGAAGGAGGAATATCAACAAAGGCGATTCGGCTTGATGACAATCGAATCAAAAATGTGATGACAGCCATATTTCAAGGATTGCACTTTCACGAATTCTCGTCATCTGCAAAAGATGAAGTCGCTATTTTGCCGTTATTCTCAACTTCTGGTGATAATTCGGTTAATTCTGCAGTAAACAGTGCTGTTGCTCAAGTTATTGATTCCGCTCCATTCGGAGAATACAAGGGGGCGAATCCTGATGTTTTCAAATATCGATATGTGAAATCGCCAGAAAACACACAGACAATCTGGGAGTTGACTTTCTACAACCATGCAAAAGTATATGGGGTTTCATCTTCAAGAGATGATTAGATGGAATCAATATGCAACACATTAAAAAATTAAACAACTGCCAACTTGGCAACAGGATCATACCTAACAGAGTAGTGTTAAAGTCAAGCGAAATTTGGGCTATATTTTTGGCGTTTGGTCACGAGTGCCCACATTTGTCGTAGCAATTTGTTCATGATGGCAACCATGATGACTTTGCCATGTTTGCCCCTTGCTTC
>CAIOJS010000532.1 GCA_903858655.1 uncultured bacterium
GGCATAAATGGTGAAAATGGGGATCAGCATAAAAAGCCCCAGCATGCGAAAAGAAAATAGGGTGGCAATGATGAGGGTGTTTTTGAGCCAGGATGAGGTCATGGTGTGTAACTTATGAATAAGTGGTTGTTTGAGAGTGTTGATTTTAGCTTTTATTGATGGGGGCGTCTATGGGGGGCTATTTAATGTGCGCGCATGTTGGTGAATCAAAAGCTGTTTGTTGGCGTTTTCGCCATTCTTCTGGGGTGTAAAGCTGAAGGCTTAGTGCATGCAATCCTGTTTTGAACTCTTCGGCCACAAGATGGTGAATCAAGCGTTGTCGTGCAATGCGTGACATGGTTTCAAATGATGATGCAACGATGACGATTTTAAAGTGACTCTCAGAGCCCTCTGGAACTCGGTGTTGATGGGATTCATTGATGATGTTCATGACCTCAAATGGGAGGTGTTGGGTTAAGATATCTTGCAGGCGTTGTTGTCGAGACATGGATGGATTCATCTTCGGTTTGTGATGGGATGAATTATGGTATGAATACAAAAATAAATCAATTGAGTTTCAGTTTGTAAAGCCTCATAATCCCCTAATCCAACCCCAAGGAATTTCTTATGCATCCCCATCAATCCGGTTATACCTTAATTGAACTCATGATTGTGATTGCCATTGTTGGCATTTTGGCCTCGTTTGCCATTCCCAAATACCAAGACTATTTGATTCGCGCACGTGTGACCGATGGTTTAAATACCGCCGAATTGGCAAAAATGGCCGTTTCAGAAACCATCATGATGACCCATGCCATGCCTGTTGATCAAAATGCCACCGGCTTTGAGAGCCCCCCGGCCAATGCCAATGTTGCCGCCATGACCATTGCCAAAGCAACCGGGGTGATTACCATTCAGTTTACACCCGCTGCCGGCGATGGCACGTTACTTTTGGTGCCCCAATTGGACGCCCATGGTGAAATCACCTGGACGTGTAAAGAGGGAACGCTGGCAGGACGTTTTCGGCCCATGCATTGTCGCTAGGTTATCCATTTGATGATGATACTGACATCGTCTATACTTTGTAAGTATGTTAATCAACAAACGAGAATATCATGTCCAAAGAAGCGGTGTTTACGATGAAACTGGAATACGAATTAAGAAGCGATTTTATGGCTGAAGCAGCAGCAACCAATCGGCCGGCATCGCAGCTTGTTCGAGATTTTATGCGGGATTTTATTGAGCATCAACGTCATCTTCGCGAACATGATGTATGGTTTAAAAATCAAGTTCGATTGGGGATGAATGATGATCCAAGTACCATACCTCATGAAGAAGTTATGGCGCAGATGAAAGACAGAATTTCAAAGCGGATGATTAGTCGAAAAAATAATGAGAATTGAGTGGCGAAATAAAGCATATCATGATGTCATGAGTATTGCTGATTATTGGACTTTGGAGTGCGCCAGGATAAACCTGGCTTATCTTACAGGTGAAAGTCCTGTCATGGAAGGGAGTCGATCCCACCATGTAGCGAGTCTTGGAGCACCGTAGGAAACGAAAGTGCTTAAGCGTAGACAGCGAAACTGAGCGAAGCCGAAACAAAAGTAAACGCAGTAGCCCCGTAAAACAAACTTGTTGGAGCCGATATGTTTCCAAACATCGCAGGCAACAGGTGCTCTGAAAGCTCAATCGACACAGAATCAGAGTGCCTCCTTCCGGGGTTGTGAACGTCAGCGAGCCAGTAGAGATAAGTCGAGAGAACTGGGAAGTCCGTAATGTCCCCCACAAGGAAGGTGGTAGCTAAAGTACAAGTGCCAAGAAGCATAAGGCTTAAGCGAAGGGCAACGGATGCGGGGTCAGCAGTAGTAGCTTCGAAGCGAGTAATGAACGCGGAGCGAAGGGCTGGCAGATAGTGATAGCGGAAGAGGGCAACTTGTGTTCACACTCAGCAAAGGTGAAAATCAGAAGAAAACGAAACTCGACCGTATAGGTGAGTTAGCAACGTCACAGAAAGATGTCGTGTTCAATAATATTGGGCACGTCGTTGACTTGGACCTGTTAACCGAATGCTACCAACAGCTGGATAGAAAGAAGGCGGTGGGTATAGATGGAGTGACAAAAGAAGCGTATGGAAAATCGTTAGAGGTCAATTTGCAAAGACTTTTAGCCGATATACGAAAAGGCGCTTATAAACCGCAACCATCAAGGATAGTGGACATACCAAAAGAGGATGGAAGCACAAGGCCGTTGGCAATTTCGTGTTTGGAAGACAAGATAGTGCAGCTGGCAGTGTCCAAGATTCTTACAGGAATATATGAACCACTATTCTTGCCCTGTTCATATGGATACAGAAAAGGGATGAATGCGCATGAAGCGCTACGTGCTCTGATGGCGTGTAATAACAAATATCAAAACGGACGAGTTGTGGAGATTGATCTTCGTAAATATTTCAACACAATCCCGCACCGGGTGTTGATGGGAATTTTACAGGAAAAGATCTCGGACAAACGATTTCTCAATTTAGTCGAAACGCTGCTACGGAGTCCAATAATGGAGGACGGAAAAGCCCGGCTAAATGAAGTCGGATGCCCGCAGGGCTCGGTCACGTCGCCAATACTTGCGAATATCTACCTGCATGCCTGCATAGACGACTGGTTTTGTAAAATCAGTGAAACGCACATGCAAGGTAAAACGGAGTTAGTGAGGTATGTAGATGACATGGTGTTTGTATTTGAAAACCAAAAGGATGCGGAGCGTTTCTATCAGGTGCTTCCAAAACGACTGGCGAGGTTTGGTCTTGAACTGCATGAAGGCAAATCAAGCATCATTCCCTCTGGAAGAAAAGCAGCAGAGCAAGCTAACAAACGAGGAGAGCAACTCCCTATCTACAAATTCCTGGGCTTCATATGCTACTGGGGACGAAGTAGGAAAGGAGTTTGGCGACTAAAGTACAAAAGCCGAGGCGATCGACTTGCAGCAAAGCTCAAAGGGCTTCGGAGCCACCTGAAAGATTGCCTTCACGAGGATACGCACAGCGTTACCAAGCAGGTGATTCGCATTATTAGAGGATGGATAAATTATCACGCTATCTCTGATAACAGTCATAGGGTGAACACATTCATCCATAGATGTAGAAACATACTCTTTTGGTGGCGAAATCGAAAAGGTGGTCAGCGTAGACTAACATGGGATAGGTTCGACAGGTTATTGAAGAAATTCAATTATCCAGTCAGTTTTAAAACGACATCGATGTTCGGAGCTCACTAAACATGGCGAAAGTCTATAGCACTATCGGGAGCCGGATGCGGGAAATCTGCCTGTCCGGTTCTGAGGAGGGGTTCGCTGAGGTAACTCAGCGAGTCTACTCACCCAAAGTAAGATCTGGGGGTTACGTGCCCGCGCCCGTGAGCGTGCCCTTGCCCGATCAGTTTTGGCACACTCTGTGATTTAACCAGGTTTATCCAACGTAGCTACGCAATCATTTTTTCTTCA
>CAIOJS010000533.1 GCA_903858655.1 uncultured bacterium
ATTGATAAATAATATAGAGAAATACACAAGCACCATAGCGTCATAAAGTAATACCAAACAAAATCTCAATGTTAGTTTATGCCTTATGCCTTTATGGTAGAAAAGATAGAATAAATTTTTCTTTCCTAAAGTCGTCCATTAATCAATCACAATTTTTCGAACTATGTTCTGGTTGTTAGCTTTCAAACTAATAAAATAAACTCCTGGTACAAAATCGCTCAATGAAATCTTAAACTTATTGAAACCATTTACGGCATCCAAATTATTAGTGAGTAAAGTTTTTCCAAGGACATCATGAATGGCAATAGAATATGTTTCGGCTATTTTACTACTGAATTCAACAAATAATAAATCGTGAGCAGGATTGGGATAAATGTTCAAAGTAGGGTTTTGATTAATATCGGCTATGCCGCTGCAATCGTTGATGGTGGCAACTACCGGGACTCTTGGACTAGAACATTCAGGTTGTTTCACTTCCCAATTGTAGAAATAATAGTAGTTTCCATTGGAGTTATACGGAGGTTTGGAAGCGCTCGATTCAGTGATTTTTATGAATCCGGGAAGCAAATATGGATAGACGCCTGAGTTGCTGTTATTGCGAAATAGGTTAGGAGTTCCTGTGCAGGCTAATTGATAACTATAACCGACTGGTATAGGGAAATTCAGGGTGACACGGCTAGCACCATCCGGTATAGTAACAGTTAATGACTGAAGGACAGTTAGACTCGAATCGCGCAGTACAATAGTTCTGTCAGCAGCACCTTGAGCATAAACACCTACTGAAATTAAGGTAACGGGTGAATAGCAGTTGAAAATTTCATAATGTACATTACTGGCATTATTGTAATTGCCGCCTGCACCAGTGTTGTCAAGTTTTCCTACGTACTGCGAAGTAGTGGTCATTTTGTTTTCCACATAATAAGTGGTAGTTGTTGTCAAAATGGGAGTTGTATAGGTAGATCCTGTATGCAGCAAGGTTCCATCTGTGACAGCATCATACCAATCGAGTTGGCCACTACCTGCATTTGCTGAAAGAGTTAATGAATGTGGATTACAGCCACTATCAGGTGTAACTGTAGGCAAAGTTGGTAGATTAGCAACAGTAACATAACTTGTTTTTACAGAAGAGTCTGTACCAAAGCCATTGGTAGTTTTAAGTCTTACGGTATAAACACCATTTGCTTGATAAGCATGAACGGGATTTTGTTGTGTGGAAGTACCGCCATCGCCAAATTTCCAAAGCCATGTTGAAGGTCCGTTTACTGTTATATCATGAAAATGAACCACACCTGAACAGGTTGAGAGTTCGCTAGCATAAAAATTAGTTTGAGGAGGAGCAGTAGGCAAACTGCATTGCCATGTCAATTGAAACCCTGAAGCTGTGACGCCTTGGTCAGATGTTTGACGTAGCGTGATGGATCCACCTGATGATTGAATAACGCCACCATTAGGCAAGGTGGTTCCATCATATTGTCCTATCAAGGTTGAAGCTGTTGTGGGTCCATCATACACATAAAGATAATCATAACCTGATTCAAAATTGAACGAACTAAAAGTTAAGGTAACACCTGATGCTCCTGCGGGTGCTATTGTAACTTTTCCGTCAGTTGTGTTCGAGTAATCGCCTGTTCCACCACTGTCGTAGAGGGTTCCTGTACAGCAGGTGAGAGATTGTCCTGTGCCAGTTGTGGGTACAGATGCCGTATTCGAATTGGAAGAAGAAATGCTTACAAAAGCAGTTTTGGTCAATGAATCGGAACCGCATCCTGAGCTAACACCTTTTAACTTTACATTGAAATTACCTGTGGTAGTATAAGAATGAGAAGGATTCGCAAGTGTGCTTGTACCGCCATCGCCAAAAGTCCAAGTATAGCTTGTTGCGTTGGTACTTAAATTCGTAAACTGAACTAGATTAGGAGCAGAACAAGTATGCGTGTTGCTTGCAGAAAAATCAATAGAAACGGAAGGTACGTAAACAGAACCCAAGCCTACAGCATACATAGCATTGGTTACACATTGCACTTCGGGAGTACATCCTCCATACAAATCAGTGGCAGCAACGATGGAATAGAATCGAGTATCGTTATAATCCGATGTGCTGGTTAAATATACGGTAAGCATTCTGAATGCAACATCCGAAGCTTTGGTGATACCAATTCCTGTAACATTGTATGCATTTCCAATATCGTTTGTGCCACTACCACCTTGACTTACCAAATAAAACCAATGACTGATAACTGTGCTGTTTTGGTGAACTTCTTGAGCTAAATCCCAATTTGTTCCGAGATAGGTGTCGGGGTTTTGTGTAGCATTAGGATTAGCTAAGTCGCGAATGACAAAGCCAATGTTTTCACCGCATGTCCAATTGGCTTGGGAAGGTTTTGCATAGAATTCAATAGCTGTTCCAAAAATATCACTAAATCCTTCATTCAAAGCACCTGGTTCGGCGGCATAATCTAAATTAGCAGTATAGGAATCTAATCCATGGGTGATTTCATGTCCGCAAATATCTAAAGCTGTGAAAGGGTCACTATTACTGCCATCGCCGTAGGTCATTCTTGTTCCATCCCAAAAAGCATTATCATAAGCTACATCATAATGAACGTAGCTTAACAGAGCAAAACCACTACCATCAATACCATTGCGAGCATGTTTGATCCAATAGTAATCATAGGTCATTTCAGCTCCCCAATGGGCATCTCCAGCTGCATTATCCATAGCTGTATTATTGTTATTCCAATAATTATCAGCATCGGTAAAATCAGTGTTTGTATAATTGGTTGTTGCTTGACAGTTGTACGTTTGAATGCCTAAGCCTCTTCCTGTTTCGCGTAGGCGATAGGAAGTAGTTGAAAGGGAATCAGTAGTAATAGGTTGATTCCCGCTATATTTTGTTACAGCAGTTCCATGTGAGTTTGCTGTGAATAAAGTATTCAAAGCCAACAGCACTTTTCCAGTTTGTGCATCCACATAAACATCTTGGCGAGACAGTGGTTTGGAAGCATAAATATCAAATTTATACGCATAGCGGAACGAACGGTCTTTCGCATTATAAATTATCTGGCTTTCAGCACTTGGATAATAGGTGGCATCTGCTTTACCTTTGTAATCCTGTATCCATTTTTCATTGCTTGGGATTTGCCACATATAAGTTTCAGCAGGGATAGAAGCAATTGCTTTGTTGCGTGCCTCGTCTGCTTGTAAAACATTACTATTGGCTACACTTGGACTGGAGAAAATAGTCCCATTAAACGACTCTATCTTTCCATATCTGACATGAATGAGAAAGATGGCTTCACGAATTGGAATGTTTTTATAGGTTTGTTGATAGCGATAATGGTCGTAACCTAAACCATCACTTTCTTTGGAGATTAAATTATATCCGAAATCATTCCCCGTGTTGAATGATTTGCTCAACCAAGCATTCAATTCAAAAAAGTTAGGTTGACTCGAAGAATTGAGGCTAACATAGGTGGGATTCTCATTATTGTCTGAAAACCTTACCATTTGGCTGCCTGAAATATACTTCTCGGCATCTCTTCCCTGATAAATTTGAGCAGAACTAAACTGTAAACAAACGAAAGCAATAAGCACAAAAACAATAATTTTTTTCATAGAAAATGGATTTTATTTTATTTTCGGTAAAATTAAATAAGAAAAATGAATTAGAAGCTATCTTAACTATATTTAACTATTTTTTGCTTATTGATACAAGTTTCATTAGGATGATTTTTATAGTGTTTTTTGTTTTACCGAAAACCGTTAACTTGCGAAAACCTACCGATAACTTTTGTAAACCCTCCGTTACCTGATTTGCTCGTGCATTCACTTTTCAACTGTAGTAATTTAGTTGTCGGAAATAAATTACTAACCAAAAAAAACAAAACGACCATGAAAAAATTAATTTTATGCTGCGCATTTATCCCATTCTTTTTTGCGCAAGTCTTCGGACAGAATTCGGGAGAAATTAAAGGAACTGTTTATGACAGTCACAACAAACAAACTTTGCCCGGAGCAAGTGTTTATGTGAAAGTAGGCGACAACCTTATCGGAGTGTTAACCGACTTGAATGGTAATTACACTATCAAGCCGCTTGCTGCCGGAGTTTATAACCTCACCATTAAATATACCGGTATGGAAACGGTAATAATTAATGATGTTACGGTTGATCCTGCCAAGATTACTTATATCAAAGACATGTATTTGGCTGATGCTGTTATTACGGTTGACGGAGAAATACCAGTAATTTATGCCTACACTGACCCACTAATTGAACCGGATCATAGAATCACTATTCGCCCTAAACAATTTAAGGAAATGGCAGGCAGCACCAACATCAATAATATTGTCAGTTCGACTACATCAGAGATTATGGTTACAGAAAATCAAGAACTCTATTTTAGAGGTGCTCGAAGCGATAATTTTGTGTATATCGTAGATGGTGTGAAATCTATTGACGGGCAAGCCCACATTCCTTCGAATGCCATTGGTAGTTTGACAGTCTATACCGGGGGAGTTCCTGCTGCTTATGGTGATTTCACAGGTGGTGTGATTGTTATTGAAAGTATGGGATATTTTGATTGGCTGAATATGCAAAAATAAAACATTAATTTCATCGGGCTTGCTTTTTGGTGCAAGCTGAAAAGCAGCCCTTAAACACTTTAAATTATGAATCGGATAAAATACATTTTGTTGGTAGCTTTCCTGCTTGTTGAACTCAATGTTTCGGCACAAGTGGAAAGTACTATTCATGGTGTGGTGTATGATTCTTTGACGAATCTGCCATTGCCCAATGCCGAAATCATCAATCTCGAAACGTCGTACAAGACATTTTCGGACGAAAAAGGGAGTTTTTTGATTAAAGCAAAAACAATGCCCTGTGTTTTGGAGATTCATATTTTAGGTGGAACCACCAAAAAGGTTCAGGTGATGGCTTTGGGCAAAATCGTTGACGTGTTTGTTTGTCGCAAAGCACTTGAATTAACCCCTGTAGATATTATAGTAAACGTACCCATCGAAATGACACCCAGCAAAAAGTATTATATCACCGATTATGAATTTGTAGGCGACAATCTCATTGTGTTGGCGTATGATTATAACAAAATGATGGCACCCATGCTGCTTTTGACCAATCAAAATGGAGATACACTCTCACAATTGGCAGTGTGGAAAGCTGTCAAGTTGTGTAAAGATTTTGATGGCAAAGTATATTTTGTGAACAAAACCACCAGCTTCGAAATCACCACCGAAAATGATGTGCTGAAGCTTGCCAATCCTATCTCCAACGAAGAATTTGAGGCTACCAACACCGTTGTTATTGACCATGTGGGCGACCATTATTTTATGAAACAACTGCTGTATAGCAATCAGATTGTGAAATTTTTCAATTATGATGAAATCAACGACAGTCTGAAATGTTTCAGAAGCATTACCGACCGTGATCAAATAGCGCGCAACAGATGGGGAGCCTATTTTGATGGCAAGGAAGAAGACATACTTTTTCAGGAGTTGATTATGAAAAAAAGAGTGATGGCTTCTTATGTTCGTATGGGCGATACTATTTATCTGTTCAATTTTTTGGAAGCGAAATTAGAGAAATATTCCATGAAATCCGATACTTTAGAAACGCAAAACATCAGTTTTCAGAATGATAAGAGTTTTACCAATCAATTGTTTGTTGACAGAAGCCAATGGAAAGCTTATAATTTGTTTGTGCGGAATGGTATCAGCGAGTTGAAAGAAATCAATATGCATCATGGCACTGTGGAACGCGCCATACAGATTCCCAAATTTGTTTTTATCGAAAACATTAAAGTGCACGACAGCAATGTGTATTTCCTCTACAAAGAAAAATATTTAGAGGAACATAAGAAGCTTTATAAGATGAAGATATAGGGGGGGTGAATTGTTATATTGTTATATTGTTGGATTGTAAAGTGGTTAATTGGTTAATTCGTTCAATAGGCAGAGCCTATAAAAATACATGCAACCTAGGCAAACAGCCTAAGCCGAACGGGCACATCCTAACCTTACGGGTCACTTACATAGCAATTACCGCAGCAATAAATGCTGCTAATAACCTGAGTTCGGGATAAGAGTTATCAACATGGGTTGTTCGTAAAATAATGAAA
>CAIOJS010000534.1 GCA_903858655.1 uncultured bacterium
GTATCGGTTACAAAATATGGAGAAATGTATCCTCTGTCGAATTGCATACCTTCCACCACTTTCACAGTAGTTTCGGTTCCTTTAGCTTCTTCAATAGTGATAACGCCTTCTTTTTTCACTTGTGCCATTGCGTCAGCAATCATTTTCCCGATAAAGCTATCGTTATTTGCTGAAATCGTAGCCACTTGTTCAATTTTTTCAAAACTGTCGCCAACCGATTTTGATTGTTTTTTCAAATGCGTGATAACTGCCGCAACCGCTTTGTCAATACCACGTTTCAAATCCATTGGATTTGCGCCGGCGGTAACATTTTTCAAACCGGTAGTAATTATTGCTTGTGCCAAAACAGTAGCAGTTGTTGTTCCGTCACCAGCCAAATCGGCAGTTTTCGAAGCAACTTCTTTTACTAATTGTGCACCCATGTTTTCAATCGGATCTTTCAATTCGATTTCTTTTGCTACGGTAACACCATCTTTTGTAATTTGAGGAGCACCATATTTTTTGTCAATGATAACGTTACGACCTTTTGGTCCAAGAGTTATTTTCACTGCATTTGATAATGCATCAACACCTTTTTTCAAAGCTTCACGCGCTTGACTGTCAAAAACTATTTCTTTTGCCATTGTTATTTTTTTTTAATGTTATACTATTAGTTGCGAAAATTATTAGATGACCATAAAAATATCATCTTCTCTCATGATGAGATACGTTTTGCCATCCACCGTTACTTCGGTGCCGGAATATTTGCCATAAAGAACGCTGTCGCCAACCTTAACGGTCATTGGTTCGTCTTTTTTACCTTTACCAACAGCTACTACGACGCCTTTTTGTGGTTTTTCTTTTGCAGTGTCAGGAATAATAATTCCGCCTGCGGTTTTTTCTTCTGCCAGAGCTGGTTCAATCAGAACTCTGTCTTTAATTGGTGTTCCTAAACTTTTTGCCATACCTTTATTTGTTTTATGTGATAATTGATTTGAAAATTGTTATTTATTTTTATTGAACTGCCATTTTCATATATCGTGCCAAACGGAAATTGCTTCCGAAAATGCGACATTATTTCAGGTTTTTGCCTAAAATAAAAAAAAATGCCAGAACGCACATGACATTCTGACATATTTCGTCAAAATAGTATGAATTATTTTTTTGGTGCGGGTTGAAAATCGTTGACTGGTTTTGTATTGTTCATTTGGTCTCTTAGCTCAGTATCCACACTTGTCTTTGAGCCTGTACGAGGAATCACAAAAATTGATGCCATACTTAATAGTAAAAGTGCTATGGCAAGGGTCCAGGTGGTTTTTTCCAAGAAATCGGCTGTTTTCCGAACGCCCATAAATTGGTTGGATGATGAAAAGTTTGACGCAAGACCGCCACCTTTTGAATTTTGAACTAAAACTACAAGTACCAACAATACACAAACGATAAAAATTAATACTGAAATTACGATATAAGCTCCCATTTTATTTTATTTTAAATTTATTTTAATGATTTATTCTCCAAGATTTCAATTTGGTTTGCAAAGTACGTCTTTTTTTCTGGATTGACCAAATATAATTTACGATAAATTTTAAGTGCCTTATCAATTAATCCTTGTGAAATATAGATTTTAGCTAAGGTTTCCGTTACAATATCGTCTTTTTCGATGCAACTATTTTCTGCCATATTCACCGGATTGAAGAAATCGCGCTTTGGCGTAGAGAGACGTGGCTCATCTTGAAGAAATTTTTCAATAAGCGAAAAGTCCTTTGGTGGTTTAGTAGTTATCTCAATCAATTCAGATGTTTCAAGCAAATCCACAGCACTATGAGTTTCCACAGGGGTTGATTTGCTTATGATATCCAACATAAATGTTTCAGCCGGTTGCGCAGCATTGTCAGCTTTTAGAATGACTTCAATTAAGTTTTTAATGGACTCTTCTGCGCCTTCGGATTCATGTTTTGGTAGTTCAAAAGAAACTTCATCAACAACTTCTTGAACTTGTTCGGTTGATTTGTTTTGATGATAAATTTGCCAATACAGCACCGACCTATCATTAATATATGAAGCTGATTTTTTCAGTTGATCATGAAATTGTATGTCGTTATGTTTGCTTAGGTAGGCAGCATAAATTAAATGTGCCGTTTGAAAATAGGGATATTGATTCAATAAATAGCTGATGTCTTCAGGCTTTAGGGCATCAATAGCCGAAGCTTGTTTCATGGATTGTATGAAATCTGCTCTATTCATCGTACGTATTACCAGTTAACCGCAGTTTTATTAAAAATATCATCCACCAAATAGCCAATCAAATCATCAAGGATGGAAGATTCCACCGAAGCCAAGGATTGCGAACTTGGATAATCCACATAGCGCGAAAAACTAGTTTCGTAGTTCTGTTTTTCGTTTAGTTTATTCACGAATCGGATGTTGATACTTACGGTCAAACGGTTCATAGCTGCGGTTTGATTTCCTTGAATAGCGATGGGGGCTGTTGCGTAATTGGTTATTTCGCCTTCGATGTCAAAATCGCCACCATTATTCACTTGATTCAAATTGGTCTGTGCATTAAAGCGTTCGCGAAGAGCATCTGTCAACTGTTGGCTTAAAGTTGGTTTGACTAGCGATGCATTGTTTTTCAAATAATGCACAGAAATAGTCTTCACCTCCGGCGGAATGGAAGCGCCGGTAAACGAATAATTAATCTTGCACGAAGAAAGGCTTAGAATAATTATTCCGATGAAGATATGTAGCAGATGACGTTTCAAACGAGTTTTTTTGCAAAAATAGAAAATTTGATTGAGAATGATAAGAATCCTTTTAAGCATTATCGAAATAAGGGAGTTGATTTCTTATAATAGAACACATAATTGCAGCCGAAATGCGCATTGATGTTTTTCGTGTGATACGGTATTATTGCCGCGAGCACATTGTCGGTGGTTATAAAAATCTGGAAAGGTCCAAAGCGCACCGAAGAGCCAAAGCCTAAGTTCAAGAAGTCTCTGTTCATATAAGAATAGCTCACAACGAGGTCGAGAATATTGCCGAATCTGCAATTATAAGCGAGCGTGAATGCGGGATGAATGGTACTTTTATATATGTCGCCACGAAACACAAGAGAAACGCGATCTCTTTTTCCAATCTGATAGTTAGCACTTAAAAATATTTTGGGGTTTAAAGGCGTGGTGTATTTCTGATTCTTTTCGTCAATCTTGAATATATTGCTCAAAGAATCCGTTATTTTCTTGAACATAGCCATATAGTCTGTATTTCCATTTAGAAGCCCTTTCACATCAATACCTCTAAAGATAAAACTTGTATCTGCCGTAGAATACTTCCGAGTTCCTGTGTTCCAAAAGATATAACCAAAGTCCAATACACTTCCTGCAACGGACCATTTGTCGTCTATTTTATAATTAACGCCCAAATCAATTCCAAAGCCGGGATTGCCAAAGTTCAGCAAATAGTTAGGAATGTCTTTGCTACCGAATTTTCCGTTACCACCATATAATTTTTCGGGTGCCGAAGTATAGACAATCATATTCGAACTAGCAGTTAAATCAAAATAATCATTATTAACCGCCAAAGAAGCTTTACTTTTATAGGTCCAAACATTTGCCAAACCAAACAACAATTTGGCTCTCCCACCAACAGTCCATTTTTTATTAATCTCAGTGGTGTAACCAATAGCAAGTTCATGATAGTGCATCATGTCAACTCCAATACCATCAAAATTGGCTTCGGAACCGATAAACTGCGAATTGCCTTTGGATAACAAAAGCATATCTTCAGGATAGCAGAAACGGAAATTAATTTTCTCGGTCAAGGACACATTGATATAATGTTTGTGTTTGATTTTAAACCCAAAAGATAACAGTTCGATGTGTTGGTTTAAGGCTAAATAGTTTTTCTTAGATAAATTGTTGAAGAATTTGGTAGTATCAGGTCTTATTGAATCAACAGTTTTGTCGTAATGCATCAGATTATCCCACCGAAACCCACTGTTTGAAATGCTGGTATAATTTGATGATAAGATAGGAATAAACAGCACCGGCATGCAGCCAATATGATATTTTGTATCGGGCATCAAGGCAGGATTGTTATAATACGCTTGGGGCACAGAACCCAAATTATAAATCGTCATATCGTTTTGAGCCTTCACGATATCTGATACCATCAGAAATAGTAGGAAAGGTAAAGTTAGAATAGTAAATTTTTTCACGAACAAAAGTTTTCCTAATTAATACTGTACATTAAATTTTGCTCTGACAGCCAATCTAACTTCCAGTGCATAATCAGAATATATTTTCACAATCTGTGATCCGTTTTGAGAAGTGGCAAGTCTGCCTCGAATAATAAGTTTCTTAGTATTTTTCAAAGCCGTAAGCCGTGATTTCTCAAAAACGATTTGAGTAAGTTTATGAACGCTTTCATACACTCTATAATCAGGAGCGCCACCAGACAAGGCTCCTGATATGATTTGCTCGTCTTGTGGCAAGATGGAATCTATAACATGATTTGAAGCGTCCAAGAAGTAAAGTTGGGTGATAGCATCTATAGGGAAACCATTTTGGGTGTTTATTCTAAATTCTAAGTATTCGGCTCTGTCAATATCCGTTCCAAAATCAAATTTCGTGGTGTCTTGCAACACAAAATTCCATGCTCTTCCGTATAAAGGCAATTCCACCTGCATGTTCACATTAAAATGACTTGCAGCAGTGGCAAAGTTTGAGGCGGGCGCTCCCGAAGGATTCGACAAACCGGATATATCGGTAGTGATCCATTGGGGGGCAATGCTTATCACGCTCATTAAATTACTATTTGTTTTATCGCAGCTGAAAGTCGTCAGTGCGCTGTCGCCAACCGTGAGGGCAGGGTTTATATTTATGGGTACTGGGATTCCATTAACGGGTAATTGATAGGGAGCATTCCATCCTGCAGAGGCATTTACATTTGTAATATTTATGGCTATAGGTAAGCCAAAAGAGTTGTTGATATTTACATGAATTTTAGGATCTTCTAACTCCAATGAACCGTGGATGTCATTGCTAAAGAGACGTAATTGTACTGAGTCTCCCGGAAAGTTAAAACTAAGTTGCTTAAAATCGCCATGAATTTCTTGAAATTTCAAGTTGGTAAAAGATTCGCCCATATTTATCGTATAGGGAGAGTTGTTAGCACCCCCTTGTCCGTGAACCGTAACAGTATAGATTATTGTTATACGGTTTTGGTTGCCTCCCGTGTTGTCGAAAACTATATTGTAACCTGCTAGGTCAATATGCTGACTGGTGGTAGCACTTCCAAAAATATCAATGTTTTGGTTGAAAGGAATACCGGCTTTGGTAGCGGTAGGAATAGCAACATTAATGGTTGCATTATGAGTGAATCCGGCAATATTAATCAAAAAATCAAATGAACCGCTCTTGAGTAACACATTGTCAATTATCATATTGTTGGGTGTCGTGAACGAATAATAGGTAGTGTTAGGTGGTGCCACCAAGTCAACACCAAAGGGCAGCGTTCCAACCACATCAAACGTATAGGTGGTGTTTAAGTTTTGGTTTGGAATGCCAAGTAAATCTTCTGCGTTTTTTGAATACACGTTCTTCCAATAGATAAGATTCAAAAAATTAGTTGCATCTTCAGTAACAAGATTGTTTTGATCAAAATCGTTCAACAAATCTTTCAAGGTAAGGCTTGAATAAACCAAAGGTGCTGCCACATCGGCAGACCATTCGCCGTTTTTTTCTAGTTTGTTCATGTTGAACCTGTCTTTATAACAGGAAGAAAGGCTAAGGACTACTAAAATCAAAAGAAGCATTTTAGCATATTTAAGTAACAATAGTGTTTTCATAAAAGTATTTTTCTTTATAGATTTAACAAATATACGATAAATTCTGATAATACGAAGTTTTTATTTTATATTTCTTCGATTTATTTTACTCAACAATGTAATTTAGCAATTTGGAACTGTCTGAAACCAGTAAGCTTGGGGTTTGGTCGCCAAACAAATAACTCACACCAATTTCCGGGCTACCCACAGAATAATTAACGGCATTCTTAAAGCCCATATTGTTTAAAAATGCCAAGGATTTTGACGCCTGAACCGGATAAATAATAAAAAATTTATTTTTATTTAGCCTTATATATATAGGTGTGCCATTCGGTTCATTTTTGTTGAGCGTTTCAAAGATTTTTTTCTTTGTATCGCTATAAACAAAGAATTTTCCTTGGTCGAAAAAGATGAAATCAGGTTTCATATCATTGTTGAAATCACCATAAACAAAATAATGATTCTCCGAGAAACGATTTAATGTAACCACGTCAATATTGCCATTGGCTGATATAAAAATAAGTTTCCCTTTTCGGTCGCTGGTGAGCAAATATTGTTTTTTTCCATCCATATAAATAGTAAAACTACTGTTCTTCGCTTTTAGAAATGGTAGTTTTATCTTGAGAGTTTCGTTGCCTTTTCTATCTAAAAAATAAACCTTTCCGTTTTTATCTGTAGCGGTCAACAATTCTTTTTTACCGAGTTTCAAATATTCAACCGGAGTTAGCAGCACAGCTTGCGTTGAAAAATCTTTCCATCCCGCAGTTGGTTTTCCGTTGACGGAATAGTTGTAAATCTTTTGATTTTTGCATGGAATGATGATGCGATAGTTTTGACTCTTATCATAATCAATCACACTCATGCCGGTACTTGCCTCAAACGGTAATTTGAAGGGACTGAAATCGGATTTTGTGCCATTCATGTTGAGAATGAAGATCTGGTTTTTGGTGTTGAAAATCAAATAGCTTTTTTTTGTTTTCAATGTAACAACAAAAACTTGGCTCATAGGAATTTCGCCGATATGTTTTCGCCATAACATAACGCCGTTTTTGTTTAAGAGATACAAATTGCTATTGGCATCAAACATGGCAATTTTTTTCGAACTATCCGTCGGGTCGCAGATGACGCTAGCCTTTCCGTGGAGCGTAGTATCGGCTTGGAATTCCCAAATAGCCGGGTTTTCCTCAATGTAAGCAGCATTATGTTTCAGGTATCCGTTTAAATAATATTTATTGCCATCGTTTGAGAATTGGAAGGCGATGGCTTGAAAGTTTTTTAAGCTACTTTCGTTCTTTTCGAAATCTTTTCGCAATATCGGATTTAATAAAGATGCTATCAGGTTGAAGCTTTTTCGAATGTTGGCATAAAAACAGAAATTAGCTTTCGCCGACACATTGTCGGAAAAACTTTTATAGTTTTCATTCTTCTCTAGAGTTTTGCCCGAAAGGTATCCCGAAATAAAAAGATTTAAGGAAAGGGGCGATTCGCCAAACACAACGTAATCGTTGATGATAGTATAGGACGCAGTGTCTAAAGATTGAAACATATTGCCAAAAAAATTGCGTAACAATGCATCCACTTTCAATTTTTTAATACCAAAAGTGTCGGGTTGTGATGAAAAACTTCCTTTGACGGCACTAGAAATGGGTTTGAGAACTTCCTGAAACTCTGCAATATCTTTAGCTTTGAAGATGGCATAGTTTCTATAAGGATTTTCAGCATTCAAGTTTTCGGTAATGACAAAAGCAAACTCGTTTCCGATTTGGTTTAAAAAATCTTCCGAAATATTTTCTTGATAGGTGGTGTCATAATAGGCGCACAGATTGTGAAATGACCTTTTATGCAGGGTCGTTTTCATATAATCGGTATAATCTTCCACATATTTTCGTGTGTTGCTCATGCCCCAGAAAAAAAATGCCGCTGTATTATATGGGCAAATCTTTGTGAGGGCAATTTCTTGCGGATCTTGGCGGTTATAAACTTTGTTGAACAACTGGCTTGTGTCTTTCGATAGGGCGTAGCCATTAAAAAGGACTTCTTCATTTTTCACCGTAGCATCCAAACTCATCATTTCGGCAGCCAAGGAAATGGATTTCAAATCGCTCAATTTGTTCTGCGCTGCGAAGGGTTCGAGCAAGTTGTCGAAATAGGGCATATTGATAAAAATATTGGCATCCACGTTTTTTCCCGACATAGAGTTGAGTTTGGAAAAGGTTTTTACATCTTCAATGTTGATGTCGGTTATCAAGGCACTTATGGAGGTCTCAACAACGCTAGGCGTTTCGGCAGCGATGAAGATGCCTTGATATACCGTGTAGGAAAATAGCGTTTTGATGCCTGAACGAATTTCATAAATCTCGTAATCCAAAAACTGATGCACTACAAAACTGTTGCCGGCAGCCAAATGCGTCTCCATAAAAGTGCTCACAGTGGTTTCTTCATGAGGACCGGGAAGGTTGATAGCAAACAAATATTTATAATTACCTCGGTCGGGCACCCAGGCGATGTATAAAGGATTTTTCGACAATAAAGCACTGATGCCATTGTCTATAGATGTCAGTGAATCGGCACGCAGCAGCTTCGGGCGGAATTTATTGATGACTTCTAAGCATTGCAACTCTTTCCAAATCTGATTTTTTTCGTCAATATGTTTCCATAGTTCTTTCAGATTATTTATTTTGAGCAAACAAACGCTGCTTTCAGGAATAGCTTTAATGGCAGGGGTTATAGGGTCTTTCAAACGTTTGATATAGTCATAACCCAGCACACATAAACCACCGAACCCTACCACGATGAGGGATATGATAATGTATTTTTTAAGATGATTTGCTTGCCGCGTGGTTTTCATGAAATAATTTGACGGCATAAAATTACTACATTTTGAGGCGCGAAATATTTTTTAAGAAAATTTAACCTTTACATCTGGAGGGCAAAGCTTGATTAAAAATCATCAATGCATTGCTTTATAGATACATAGAATTGTTGAAAAATTAGGCTTATCGTTTAACGATTGTTAGGCTTTAAGTTTTAATTGTCATCATATTTTGGATGCGCTTAAGGGTTAGCCTATGTCAATACAATGCGGACCGCTATACTCTGCGACTAATTTCGGATAGCGAATTCGTGATCAACAAGCCCAACATGACAGGTCGAAACCGTCCAAAATATAATCAACAATAGTTTTGCAGTGAAAAAAAAATCAACATACCATAAAAAACAAATGATAGCAAATACTAAAATATTTGAATTTATTTTCACGCGTTCGAAAATCTCTCAACATACTCATTTCTACACCCGCTAACGTTTTTTAAAAAAAATATGATATTTTTATTTTGCCTTATTATAAAATAAAACATGCTTAGAGCAAAAAATGTCGTATATTTGTATTTAAGTTCTTTTACACACCTTTTGCTTTCACACTTAAACTTAGCCGAAAACTAATGTGCAATCAGTTTAAATATCCGTTTTATCAAACGCGATTTTCGTTAGCGAGATGTCGAAACTCCTATTTTCAGGCTGTTGGCTTTTTTCAGTTTACTTTTTCCCCTTCGGAAATGGTTGCGGTGCATAGTGCTCATGGCGTTTCCCAAATTCATGGCGCAGCACTGTCCTTCACCTTTTCTTCTACGGAAGCTCTCCGCGTTGATACGCAAAATAGGGCGGCAAGTAGAATGATTGTTTATACTAACGAGAAAAGAGACTTTCCTGTTGAGAAAAGAAACATTTCTGTTCATCCCAATAACATTTCTGTTCATCCCAATAACATTTCTGTTCACCCCAATAACATTTCTGTTCACCCCAATAACATTTCTGTTCACCCGAATCACATTTCTGTTCATCCCAATGACAAGTCTGTTCATCCCGATGAAAAGTCTGTTGAGGAAAGTGCTTTCCATCGTAGCAACCGCGTTGAAGCTTCGTGTCGTAATCATTTTGAGGGCATCAACTTTCTACAGGCTATTACATCCATATCTTACAGTACACATCAATATATATCTATATAAATATACACAAACAAATCAAGTATTAATTAAACCAAATCCGTAAAAAAAAAAGAAAAAATGGGCATTTTAATTAGAGTCAGAAAAGCACTTGGGAAGATTTCTGCCTTAGTAAAAATTGAACGCAACACCAACGTTGCGAATCAAATTCCCCTTCATGTGGAGCTGGTGAGTCCGCCACGTACCAAAGCAGCGATACTAATTGTCACTGGTAAAGCAATGGACTTTTATACTCTTCATCTTACCGGCGACACCGAAGCCACGAAGAAAATGAACGAACAATTAGCAATTTTAGATACTTATTATTATGAAACTGCTACCTATGTTGAGAAAATTGCTAACGATTTAAACGATTCAGACCTACCTATCGAAATGGGTATGAAACTGTATGCAAAGCGCAAAACTCCCGACCCTAAGATGTTGAGTGCTAAGGATGGCGTTCATCCTAACGAACTAGTTATCACCTATCCTAAAGTGGCTAAGGCAGCAGCCTATCGCTCCGAGTTGGCTATAGTGGTGGAGGGTGAAGCACCAAATTTTAAACATTTTTGGTCGAGTTCAACAACAACGATGACAGGACCTAACGCCCCGTCAGACACTAAATTATTGATTCGTCTATGGGCTATTTTTGCCGATAGCGAAATCATAATTGGTGAGCCAATTCCATTCCATACGAAGGAGTGGTAAGAGAAACTCACATCAAAAGAGCTTCATCGCACAGATGAGGCTCTTTTTTTTTATTCCCCCTCCCTTCCAAATTACTTTTATGCCCTCTCGGGCAAAATTTTAAGGCGAAACGTTAGCTTCAATTAATATTTACTTTAAAAACAAACCACCCCGATTTTATATTGACGCGTTGCTGTCGAGTGAGAATTTAACATCATAGGGCAACAAGCCTCAAAGTGCTTTCTCGAACAAGATTTTCAATCCAGTATTTATAACTTTTTTAATAATGATTTTATAACTGTTGTTCATGATGTGTTAAATAATGTTAATTTCATTTAGGTATCTTAATACTTAAATCCCTAATTTTCTTAAAGTTTCTTTTTCGAGCTTTTATTATTTGTAAATATCAATGTTAAATATTACCCGATTGTTCATAAAATAACATATATTTGCACATTCAAATACGTATTAATAATTAAAACCAATATACCATGAAAAAAGTTCTATTCTTTTTAGTTTTGGCACTCGCTGCCGTGTTGTTTACAACAACAGTTGATGCCCAAACATGGGCTGTCACATCTTCTATGGCAGATGGACGCACTTCTCACACCGCAACAATCCTGCCAAGTGGGAAAGTGTTGGTAATAGGAGGTGATAACGGCAACAACACTTATTTAAGCAGTTGTGAGCTATATGATCCAATGGCAGCAACATGGAGTAGCACCGGTTCAATGGTTGGAACTCGTTTTATGCATACGGCAATACGCTTGCAAAATGACAACGTATTGATTATAGGTGGTGCTGACAATAACAACTATTTAAGCACTTGTGAGATATATAATCCGGTAACAGAAGTATTTAGTAACACAGGTTCCTTGGCAGATAGTCGTGCATATAACACAGCAACTCTCTTATTAAACGGAAAAGTATTGGTAACTGGCGGGATTGGCGCTAGCGGTAATCTGAGTAGTTGCGAACTGTATGATCCATCCACTGGGACCTGGAGCAGTGCAGCATCATTATCGGGCATCCGTTATGGTCATACAGCTACATTACTTGCGGATGGAAAAGTGTTGGTTGCAGGCGGGTTTAATGGAAGTAATTATTTAAGCAGTTGTGAACTTTATGATCCGGCAGCGGGCACTTGGAGCATCGTAGCTTCCATGTTAACCAACTGTACTAATCACACCGCCATACTCTTGCAGAATGGTAAAGTATTAGTTACAGGAGGCTTTGGCACCAATGGTTATTTAGGCAGTTGTGAGTTATACGATCCCGCTACAGGTATATGGACAAATACGACATTTTTGGCAATGAACCGTTCACATCACACGGCTACACTTTTAGCAAACGGAAAAGTATTGGTCGCAGGTGGGTATAACGGCAGCAATTATATGAGTACTTGTGAGCTATACGATCCGATAGCAGGTATGTGGACTGTTATTGCCTCCATGGCAAGCACTCGGCATCAGCACACTGCTACACTATTACAGAGTGGCAAAGTCTTGATAACAGGAGGATATAACGGCGGAAATTTAAATAATTGTGAGATATTTACCCCTACTCCACCTTGCACCCCCCCCTCCATCACCAGCCAATCAACCGCAGGGCAAACACAATGCCAAAACGGCACATTTACTCCAATCTCTGTTGCAGCCACAGGTACAAATGTAACCTATCAATGGTATAGCAATCTCCTTAATACTAATACAGGTGGCACTTCTCTTCTTGCCGCCAATGGCGCACAAACCAATACTTATACGCCACAAGCAGCAATTGTCGGTACCTTATATTATTATTGTATCGTAAGTGGCGACTGTGGCAGTCCGCAAACCAGTGCGGTCTCGGGAGCTTTTGTTGTTAATGCCATTCCTGATGCTCCAACAGGTTCAGCAGCTCAATCATTCTGCTCAGGGAATTCTCCCACCGTTGCAGATTTAGTGGTGTCTGGTAGTAATATCAAATGGTATTCTACTCCATTCGGGCAATCAACATGTCCGGGCTCATTTCCATTATATAACGGAAGTAATTATTATGCAACTCAAACCATAAATGGTTGCGAAAGCTCAACAAGATTAACTGTGGCTGTTACCGTTAATGCAGCACCTGATGCTCCAACAGGTTCAGCAACTCAATCATTCTGCTCAGGGAATTCTCCCACCGTAGCAGATTTAGTGGTGTCAGGTAGTAATATCAAATGGTATTCTACTCCATTCGGGCAATCAACATGTCCGGGCTCATTTCCATTATATAACGGAAGTAATTATTATGCAACTCAAACCATAAATGGTTGCGAAAGCTCAACAAGATTAACTGTCACAGTTACCCTTAATGCAGCACCCGGTTTATCCACCACACAAACTAATGTTAGCTGTGCAGGCGGAAACAATGGTGCCATTGATTTAACGGTAACAGGTGGAGTTGGTCCTTTCTCCTATAATTGGGTGAATAGTACTTTTATCTGTGCCGGTGCCGGTGATTGTTCATCCATGATGGGCGCAGGTGCATACTGCCAGTTTAGCCAATGCCATGGTGTCAATCAAAACCTCACCAACCTCATAGCCGGTACTTTTACGGTTACGGTAACAGGCGACAATGGTTGCACTGCCACCACATCGGTAGTCATAACAGAAACTCCTGCTCCCGTTTGCCAAAACGGTGGCACCGTAAACCAAAACTGCGGTTGTGATTGCCTTACGGGTTTTACAGGTGTGAACTGCGAAAATGCAGTTTGTATTCCACCGGCATTTACTGCTAATGCAGTTAATCCTACCTGTGGAGATGCAACCTTGGGCTCTATTACGCTGAGCCCTTCGGGTAGCTATACCTATGCATGGACCACAAATGTTTCGTGTGTACAAGACCCTACCTGCAATTTTGGAGGTTATAGTTATTGCAATTTAGGCCCGAATTTATGTCAATCAACAAACCAAAATCTTATCAATCTCCCTACAGGTACTTATACGGTGGTGGTAAGTTCTAGTCCGAGTTGCACCTCAACACAAACCTTTAACCTAACAGCACCAAGTCCTCAAACCTGGTATCCCGATACAGATGGTGATGGTTATGGAGATGTTATGAGTGCGGGTACAGTTTCTTGTACTCAACCTCTGGGATACGTTTTGGACCATACCGACTGTGATGATACCAGAGCTACGGTTCATCCCGGTGCACCCGAAATTGCTGCCAACGGTATAGATGATAATTGTGACGGAAATATAGACGAAGTTGCTCCTTGTGTGAACCCAGCCATCACCAGCCAATCCACCGATGGACAGACGCTGTGCCAGGATGGAATGTTCACGCCTATCTCAGTATCAGCCGCTGGTACAAATCTAACTTTCCAATGGTATAAAAACCCCATCGCAAGCAATTTAGGAGGCATCTCACTGGGTTCTGGCAATGGAGCACAAACCGATACGTATACTCCACAAACAGCAGCAGCAGGTACCTTATATTATTATTGTATCGTAAGTGGCGATTGTGGCACACCGCAAACAAGTGCGGTATCGGGATCATTCCAAGTGAGACCAAACACCATCATTACCGGTCAAGCCACCAATGCACAAGCTGTGTGTTTAAATGGTTCGTTTTCACCTATACAAGTATATGCTGATGGCGACGTGCCAACTTTTCAGTGGTATAGCAACACTAGTGCAAGCAATAGTGGTGGCACATCTCTCAATTCGGATAATGGTGCACAAACCAACACTTACACACCTCAAGCAACTGATTTAGGTACTTTATATTATTATTGCGAAGTAAGCAGTAATTGTGGTGCCTCCGTAACAAGTAATGTTTCGGGAGCGTTTTTAGTTGGGCTTGCACCTAACATCACTGGTCAATCCACCGATGGGCAACAGCAGTGTCAAAGTGGATCATTTACTCCTATATCGGTTACAGCAACGGGTGTTAATTTATCCTATCAATGGTATAAAAACACTACGGCAGACAATACAGGAGGTTTATCTCTAGGCATGTTTAATGGAGCACAAACCGAAACCTACACTCCTCAAACAAACATAGTCGGCACTTTATATTATTATTGTATCGTTAGTGGCGATTGTGGCGACTCCCAAACCAGTGTGGTATCAGGTGCTTTTGAAGTAACACCAAACGTATTTATAAGTGGCCAACCTTATGGTTCGCAATCCGTGTGTAGTAATGGTTCTTTTTCTAGCATTTCCATAATTACCGAAGGTCCCGTACCCTCCGCTTACCAATGGTATATCAACACCATTCAAAGCACGGTGGGAGGAACCTCTTTGGGTTCTGATAATGGCGCCCAAACTGCCACCTATACACCTCAAGTTACTGATTTAGGCACATTTTATTATTACTGTCTCGTTTCCGATCCTTGCGGACCCGTATTAGCTAGTGATGTTACAGGGGCTTTTGTTGTTTATTCAAGTCTGGTTTCAACAAATAGTGTTTCCAATATATTAGAAACAACAGCTTCCTGTGGAGGTAATGTTACTTCCGATTGCGGCAGTGATATTACCAGAGGTGTTTGTTGGAGTATGTATCCCGAGCCAACCACTGCTAATGATTTCTCATTTGATGGTATTGGTATTGGCAGTTATGGAAGCAATTTATTATTTCTTACCCCGGGAACCACCTATTATGTGAGAGCTTATGCTACCAATGCATTAGGCACTGCTTACGGCAATGAGGTAAGCTTTACCACTTGTGTTACCACGTCTATCGATAGTCAATTAACAGATGGGCAAACGCAGTGTCAAAATGGGACATTCGATCCTATCAGCGTTGCAACCGTTGGCACCAACATGAACTATCAATGGTTTAGCAATACCCTTGCCCTGAATAGCTCTGGCACTAACCTTGGTTGGGCAAATGGAGCACAAACCGCCAACTACACCCCACCAACAAGTGTTGCCGGTACCTTATATTATTATTGTATCGTGACTGGCGATTGTGGCGAACCACAAACCAGTGCTATTTCGGGTGCATTTGTAGTGACTCCAAATGTACTTATTATTGGTCAATCAACCTATACGCAAACCGCATGCTTGAATGGAACATTTTCCGGCATATCTGTAGCTGCCATCGGTACGTCTCTAACTTACCAATGGTATAGCAATACGAGTGCAAGTAATAGCGGCGGCACATCACTTGGCGCAGATAATGGTGCTCAAACCGACACCTACACACCTCAAGTTACTGAAGTTGGTACTTTATATTATTATTGTGAAGTTAGTAGTGGTGATTGCGGAAGCATGCAAACCAGTGCTGTTTCAGGAGCAATGATAACTAATGGAGATCCTGACGCGGCTACTGATGTTACAGCTACATCACTAGTTTGCCAGGGCACCACCACGAACTTAAATGCAACATCTGCCGGAAATCTAATATTCTGGTACACCTCAGATGTAGGCGGAACAGCTATTGGTCATTCTGCCAGTGGAGTTGATTTCCCTGTTACTGTTAATGCACCTACCACCTATTATGCTGAAGCGTCTATCCCAAATATAGGGAATCAAACATTTAATTATACGGGTAATATCGAAACCTGGACTGTTCCTGCCGGAATTACCTCCATTACTATTACTGCCAAAGGAGCCCAGGGTGGTCAAAATAGTGCCACTTATCCTGGTGGTCTTGGTGCCTCAACAACGGGAATATTCGCTGTTTCGCCTGGTCAGGTATTGTCAATCTTGGTAGGTCAACAGCCTTCTCCCAATTGTGGCTGCATGCCTGGTGGCGGTGGTGGAACCTTTGTTGCTTTAGGTTCAGATTATACAAGTGCCACACCTATGATAGTTGCCGGTGGCGGCGGCGGAAGTTATTGGGGAGGATCTGGAGAAGGAGGACTGATTACAAATATTAATTCAAGCGGCGATGGTGGCGGACCGGTACCAGGTACAAATGGTAACGGAGCTCCTTCAACAAGCTGTGCTGGTGGCGGTGGTGGATTTTATACTTCCGGTGGTAACGATCTTTGGTACGGTGCTGTCGGTGCAGGCGGCTCAGGTTTTCGCCAAGGCGGTGCCGGAGGCGTAAGTATAGGTGGCTATCAAACTGGAGGTTTTGGCGGTGGAGCCACTGCCGACTATGATGGTTCATGTAATATGACAGCAGGTGCAGGCGGTGGTTATAGTGGAGGTAGCGGATTAAATAGTGGAGCTGGTAATTCTAGCGGATTTGGCGGAGGATCTTATAACATTGGCACAAGCCAAAATAATCTCGCAGCCAATAACAGTGGCAATGGTCAGGTTATTATTTCGTGGGATGCCGAAGGTTGTGCAAGTTTAACTAGAGTATCTGTTGCGGTAGATATTATACCAGCTCCTACAGCTACTGCTTCGAGCAATAGCCCACAATGTGTAGGCTCAACACTTAACCTTACTTCAGACGGAGGTAATTCCTACGCATGGTCAGGTCCGAATGGATTTACCTCAACGGATCAAAACCCAACAATAAACAATATCACAACTGATAATGCAGGAACCTATACTGTGACAGTAACTAATGGCGACAATTGTACAGCTACAGCTTCAACTGATGTTGTTGCGAATCCTTTACCTGTAGCTACTGCAAGCAGTGATAGTCCGGTATGCTCAGGAAGTGACCTTAATTTAACATCAAGTGGTGGCAATACTTATGTATGGGCAGGTCCAAACGGGATTAACTCTACAAATCAAAATCCAACAATAAGCGGCGTTAGCCCTGCTGCCGCAGGAGACTATACAGTTACAGTTACAAGTATTGCTGGTTGCGTAAGTACAACCAATACTACAGTTGTTATTAATTCGTTACCCGACCCTGCCTCTAACGTTACGGCTACCCCATCCGATATTTGTGAAGGAAGTACATCACATCTGAATGCAACCGCATCAGGATATACTATATATTGGTACACCTCACCCTCAGGCGGATCACCTATTGGTAGTTCTCAAAGTGGAATTGATTTCAATGTTTCTCCCAATGTTACAACAACCTATTATGCTGATGCATCATCTAATGCTACAGGCAATCAAACATTCAGTTATACCGGAAGTCAACAAACTTTTACAGTACCGGCAGGAGTATCATCAATTAATATTACAGCCTACGGAGCCCAAGGTGGAGGGGGCTATTTTGTAGCCGGAGGTTTTGGAGGACAAGCAAACGGAACACTGAGTGTATCTCCCGGACAAACTATATATGTTTATGTTGGCGGTGCAGGTGTGAACAATTCATCTTCTTATATTACACTTTTAGCTGGTGGTTATAATGGAGGTGGTACTTGTTATGGTTATGATGGCTATTATTATTGTGGAAGCGGAGGTGGAGCCAGTGATATCCGCATTGGCGGTACAGCACTTTCTAATAGAGTGCTTGTTGCAGCAGGTGGTGGTGGCAGTGGTTATTACTATGGAACTCCCTGTTCAGGTGGCGCAGGGGGCGGGTTAACAGGAGCAAATGGAGTGAATGGTTATTACTATTACAGCGGTGGCGGTGGTGGAACACAAATGGCAGGAGGCTTTGCAGGTTCAAATAGTGGATATTCTGCCGCGGGTACTTTGGGATATGGTGCTAATCAAACTGGAGACTCTGGTGGTTGGATCGGCTGTAGTGGTGGCGGTGGTTATTATGGTGGAGGTTCAGGTGGTGCTGTAGCTGCCGGAGGAGGTGGTGGATCGTCATATATTGGTGGTGTAAATTCCGGCAGTACTACTTCAGGTGCACACTCAGGCAATGGACAAATAACTCTTTCATGGAATGTAGTAGGTTGTCCAAGTGCAACCCGTACATCTGTAGCGGTAAATGTTAGCCCAATGCCTACTTCTGCTGCATCAAGCAATAGCCCTCAATGCGTTGGCGCAACGCTTAACTTTACTTCATCTGGAGGAGTTTCCTATGCTTGGTCAGGTCCTAACGGATTTACTTCCACCCAACAGAATCCTACAATAGTATCCAGTCCTGCAGCAGCAGGAACTTATGCAGTAACCATTACAGACGGAAACGGTTGTACAAATTCAACCACTACAGCAGTAACTATTAATCCTATTCCTGATGCTGCTACTAGTGTTACAGCATCCCCATCCGGTGTTTGTGCAGGCAGTACAACACAATTGAATGCAACTGCTTCGGGATATGCTATATATTGGTATACAACACCTACTGGTGGTACTTCGATTGGCAGTTCTGTAAGTGCAGCTAATTTCCCTGTCTCTCCTATTGTAACGACGACATATTATGCTGAGGCAGCTTCTAATGCTTCGGGTACTCAAACATTCAACTATACTGGCGGTGCACAAACATTTACCATACCTGCCGGAGCATCTTCATTAACTATTGAAGCTTATGGTGCTCAAGGTGGCGGTTCCGGTGGTTATACAGGTGGATTAGGTGCCTATGAAAAAGGAACTTTTAGTGTTACACCTGGACAAACTTTAACAGTTGTTGTTGGTGGTGCAGGTACCACTGGTTATAACTCCGGACAAGGTGGTGGCGGAACAGGTGTTTTAAACGCTTCTACACCATTGGTTGTTGCCGGTGGTGGTGGCGGTGCTTGTAGTTATTCATATGAAAACGGAGGTTCCGGCTTAACCACAACTTCCGGTGGAAATTCATCTGGTGCTGGTGGCTCTGGTGGCTCTGGTGGACAAAAAGGATATATGGGAGGCAATTGTGGCTGGGCTGGCGGTGGCGGTGGCTTAACCGGTAATGGATACGGAGGAGATGGCTCATGGGATGGAGGTGGATTACCTGGAGTTTTAAGTGGACCAGGTAGTGGTAGATCATGGGCTAATGGTGGAGCAGGCGGAGTAGGTGGCGGTTGTGCTTTTGGAGGCCCTGATCATGGTGCTTTTGGTTGCGGCGGTGGTGGATCAGGTGAATACGGCGGTGGCGGTGGCGGCGGTTATAGTGGCGGCGGTGGTGGACACCATACTGCCCTTTCAGGTCAAAGAGGCGGTGGTGGCGGTGGTTCCTATAATAATGGCACAAGTCCACTTGCTACTGCAGGTTCAAGGGCAGGCAATGGTCAGGTTATTATTTCTTGGAACGTGGTAGGTTGTGCAAGTGCAACAAGAACATCTGTTACAGTTACCACTAGTCCAGTGCCTACACCTACAGCATCGAGCAATAGCCCTCAATGTACAGGAGCAACACTTAATCTAACTTCTGATGGCGGTGTTTCCTATGCCTGGTCAGGACCTAATGGATATACTTCATCAGAACAGAATCCAACAATTAACAATATCACATCTGCTAACGCTGGAACCTATACAGTAACTGTAACTAATGGTATCAATTGCTCAGCAACAGCCTCGACCAATGTGGTTGTTAATTCAGCCAGTGGTTTAACAGCTAGCAACAATGGTCCTATTTGCATCGGTGGCACCTTAAATTTTATTTCTAGCGGAGCAACCACTTATTCATGGACTGGCCCTAATGGTTTTTCTTCTTCAAATCAAAATCCATCAATAATAAATGCTAATCCTATTGCTACAGGAATTTATACAGTTACCGGAACAAACACTTTTGGTTGTTCATCTTCGGTCACGACTTCTGTAACAGTAAACTCAATACCTGATGCTCCTACCGATGCTACAGCTACTCCATCTACTATATGTATAGGCGGTAGTACAAACCTGAATGCAACAGCTACCGGAATTAATATTAATTGGTGGAGTGCCTCTACAGGCGGAACTCAGTTATCTCAAGTGGCTAGTGGAGCCAATTATTCCGTTTCGCCATCCACAACAACGACTTATTATGCCGAAGCTTATACAGGGGTTGCAACTAATACTTATTCTTTTACTAATGCTAGTGCTAGTGGTCGTTTAGGACCTAACCTTTCAGCGATTAATGCAGCGTACGCTTCAACTAATTTAGCAGGACAGGTAAGTATTGGTTCTAATCAAGGCATCCAAGTCTGGACAGTTCCTTTTACCGGCAATTATACGTTCCAAGTTAATGGTGCTAGTGGTGGAACTGCAACGAATGCTGGAAAAGGAGCTCGTGTTACGGGTACAGTTTTCTTAACTTCAGGTACACAACTAAATCTACTTGTTGGACAAATGGGTTCTTCTTATGCCTCAGGTTCATACTCAAATGGCGGTGGCGGTGGTTCATTTGTAGCAAATGGAGGTACCTTGTTATTTGCTGCCGGTGGTGGCGGAGGTAGTGCTCAATCTCCAGTTTCAGGTCAGGATGCAAGTACCACTAATTCTGTTATCAGTGGAAGTGCTGCCCAATTCGGTAGCGCAGGAGCCGGTTATTCTACAAATGGTATACATTTCACTTATGGAGCTTATACTACAGTTGCACAAAGTTTCACTAATGGAGGCAATGGTCAGGCTGGAGGTACTGCGTGGGGATGGCCCGGAGGAACTTATGGTGAAGGCGGGTTTGGTGGTGGCGGTTCATCGTGTTCTTGTTCCACAGGCGGCGGCGGCGGCGGCGGCGGTTATGTTGGAGGTGGCGGTGGCGGTTCAGGCTACACTTCCGGCTATGGTGGATCATCATATATTATAGGTAGTGCAACTAATACGAATGCTTCTGTTCTTCCTTCAACAGGAAATGGTTCAATTAATGTTACGTTTACCGGAGCTAACGGTTGCGCAAGTTTAACCAGAGTTGGTGTACCTGTAACTGTAATTCCTGCATTAGCAGCACCAACAGGTTCTTCCACTCAGGGTTTTTGTTCCAATACATCGCCAAAAATCTCTGATTTAGTTGCTACCGGTTCAAGCATAAAATGGTATGCTGCTGCGAGCGGCGGTACAGCATTATCTTCTTCATTGGCTTTAGTTAATAATACTCATTATTATGCCTCTCAAAGTGAAGGCAGTTGTGAAAGCCCAACACGTTTAGATGTTGTTGTAACATTAAACGCAGCACCTGCTGATGCCTCATCAATAACAGGTCCAGTATCTATTTGTCTTGGTCAAACAAGCGTTGGTTATTCGGTTTCTCCAATTTCAAATGCTTCATCTTATTTTTGGACAACACCTAGTGGAGTTGTTGGTTCCAGTAGTTCAACTTCTATTTCTCTTGATTTCCCTTCAGTTACTTCGGGCAACATCACTGTAAAAGGGACCAATAGCTGTGGAGATGGAATTGAATCAAGTCTTGCAATAACTGTTTACGAACCAGTTAGTGCATCTGTTACTATCTTATCAGCTTCCGGCACTGTTTGTCAAGACAGTCCAATTACTATTAATGCAACGCCCACAAATGGCGGCACAAATCCAATATATAATTGGTATGTAAATGGTATATTGAGAAATAATTCTGTAATCCTTGATGGGCTTGTTGCAAACTTCCCATTTACTGGTAATGCAAATGATATCAGTGGTAATGGACATAATGGGACTGTAAGTGGTGCCACATTAACTACCGATAGATACGGAAATTTAAATAATGCATATTCTTTTAATGGCGTTAATAACTATATAACTGCATTCTGTAATGTTTCTGAGGATAGTTTAACCGTTTCATTGTGGTTTAAAACAACCAACCCTAATGGAGGTCTATTTTCTGTAGGTAGTGGTAATTTAGGCGGCGGCGGAAATGACAGGCATTTGTGGTTAAGTGCTGGAAACATATATGCAAGGCTATATTCTAATGAAGCTATTTCAACAACAGGGACAAATTATGCTGATGGAAATTGGCACTTTTTAGTGTATAAATACAAACGCAGTGTTACCCCTCAACAAATATGGATGGATGGAGTTCTTAAAGTAGTTGGAACAAAAACCTATTCGGATTTTACTTGGGATGACAGAATTCATATAGGGTTCTCTAATGATGCATCTAGCAATTATATGCAGGGTTCAATGGATGAAATCAATATTTTCAATCGAGCACTTAAATCTTCTGAGATACTCTCCCTATATGCTGGTCAAAACTTCATTTATACCGCTTCTAATAACGACCAAGTGTCATGTGTCATGACCTCTAATTTACCGTGTGTAACAAATAGTCCAGCTACCAGTAACACATTAACAATTACTGTAAATCCGGCTACGCATATTAACAATCAATCTACTGCAACCCAAACTCAATGTATTAATGGTACTTTTTCTCCATTATCTGTTAGTGCCAGCGGAACAAATATTTCATTCCAATGGTATAGTAATGCTAGTCCAAATAATACTGGCGGTACATCACTTGGATCAAATAATGGTGCGCAAACGAATAGTTATACTCCACAAGCATCCACTGTTGGGACAAAGTATTATTACTGTGTCGTAAGTGGTGATTGTGGACCATCTCAAAGTAGTGCAATATCGGGTGCTTTTATTGTAAATCCTGCAAATTCAATCAGCAGTCAATCCACAGCCACGCAAACACGTTGCTTAGGTGTTGTTTTTACGCCAATTACGGTTACAGTGGTTGGAACAAATTTAGCTTATCAGTGGTATGGTAATTCAACTGAAAGCAATAGCGGTGGAACCTCTCTAAGCTCTGCAAATGGTGCCCAAACCAACAGTTATACTCCACAATCAGTAGTTGAAGGCACTTTATATTATTATTGTGTTGTAAATGGAGATTGCGGTACTGCACTAACAAGTGCTGTTTCAGGAGCATTTATTGTGAACCCAATCCCAAGTGCACCAACAGGCTCAAGTGCCCAAACTTTCTGTTCAGTGCCCACTCCTACTGTAGCTAATTTAACTGCTGAAGGTGCTTCAATAAAATGGTATGCAGCGTCAAGTGGTGGTAGTTCATTAGCTCCATCAACAGCTTTAGTAAATGGTTCGCATTATTATGCCAGCCAAACTGTAAATGGATGTGAAGGTTCGGATAGATTTGAAGTGGCTGTTACCATAAATACAACACCAGCTATACCAACAGGGTCTTCGCCTCAAGTATTTTGCTCAATTGCTTCACCAACAATTGGGGATTTAGTAGCAACCGGGACAGCTATTCAATGGTATGCTGCTTCAAGTGGTGGAACTGCTTTGTCATTCTCAACAGCTATAGCTATCGGTTCTCATAATTATTATGCAACTCAAACAA